>NZ_RXHQ01000001.1 GCF_004138105.1 Xylanivirga thermophila
GAAATTCATGTTAAATATCTCCTTTTAAAATTATTTGGACTTAAAGTATCCATTCCTTTCCATGTAAGTAAATAACCTTGCATGTGACACGAGGAACCAGCTAAAAAGCTGGCCTCAACCAGCCAAATCATGTAGACTCACTGGAATGGATCAATACTCTAATCTACGGGTAATCGGTCCACTACGGTCCGTCCCAGGAGGAATTTCATTAACCCTCCAAGTCCAGTTAATATTATACATGTTGTCAAGGTTCAGGCCAACAGGTGCTGGCAAATTGGCTAAGATATGGAGCCAAAAATGTATTTGATATTTAGATTAGATTGGTTTTGTTTGATGTGATTAACTATTAAATTTGCAGGTTTGATAGTGCTTTCATTCACTGATTAATACAATACTAATTATACAAGGAGGAATACCATGCAGACGGATATGAGTAAAACAACAAAACAAAGGGCTGCCGAAAAGAAAAAATCCAGGGCAGGAAAGATATTAGCCATTATAATAATAGCGGTTATTGTATTATCAGCTTCAGCACTTTTTATATATGTTGATAAGCTTCTTAAAAACCCATACTTTTATGAGGGTATATCGGTAGATGGTATTGATTTGGAAGGTATGACGGTTGAAAAAGCAATAGATGAGGTACGTAAGAAACATCAGCCGGAGCTAGATGCCATAAATATATCTTTACAATTTGGAGAACGGATATGGCAATTTAATTATGAGGATATAGATGCTAAGATAAATGTAGAAGATGTAGTTAAAGAGGCATACCAAACTGGTCGTAATGGAAAAGTTATAGACAGAATAAAAAAAATACATGAGGTAAGGCAAGTCGGTGTAGAATTCAATACAGCGCTCACATACAATGTAGAAAAACTTCGATCTAGAATAGAGGACATTTCAAAGGAAATAAATTTGGCACCTGTGGACGCCACGATAAAGTTCAATCCCAATACTGTGAAATTTAGTTTTACAGAAGAAGCATCAGGTAGGGGGATGCTAGTCGACAAGACTATGGAGGATATAAAGGCCAAAGTGGATGCAGGGGACTATTCGCCATATAAGATCCCAGTGGAAGAATTAAAACCAAAGTATACCCTTCAAGAGGTTAAAACATGGACCAGTAAGCTATCTGAATTTTCTACTAAATTGACAGGTAGTGCAGAGAGGGTATACAATATTAAGTTATCAGCTAAGAGCTTTAACGGCGTATGCATAGCGCCGGGGGAAGTATTTTCATTTAATGAAACTACTGGCCCTAGGGATGCGAAGCATGGTTATAAGGATGCTCCAGTTATAAAATCGGGGAAAAAGTTAGTATTGGAGCCAGGTGGAGGTAATTGTCAAACATCAAGTACACTATACGCTGCAGCCATAAGGGCTGATTTGCAGATTGCAGAGCGTTATCCCCATTCATGGCCATCGAGTTATATAGATATAGGTCAAGATGCTACTGTAAATTATCCTACTGCTGATTTTAAGATAAAAAACAACAAGGATAGTGCTGTATTTTTAAGGAGTTATGCATCAGGTGATAGATTGGTAGTAGAGGTATATGGGAAGGCAACAGATGAATATGATAAAATTGATGTTCAATCAACCGTCTTGAGTTCTACGGCAGCTCCCGCCGAAAAAGTGGTAAATGACCCCAATTTACCAAAAGGTCAAACAATTGTAGAGTACAAGTCGCGTCCAGGTTATAAGGTGCAGAGTTATAGAATCTATTATAAAAATGGGAAAGTTGTAAAAAAGGTGAAAGAGGCATATAGCCAATATCCTGTAATTAAGGGTAAAAAGGTAGTTGGTACAAAGCAGGTTGCTACTTCTCCAGCACCTCAAACCAATGGGGAACCACAACAATAAAAGCATGAAAAAGCTGAAGCTTAAATATCTTAAGGCTTCGGCTTTTTCAATTTTATGATATAATAGAGAAAAAGAGATATGGAGATGATTGATTAATGCTTTATCCGCTTATATTTGAACCGGTGTTAAAGGAACGAATATGGGGTGGCACTACGCTTCACGCAAAATATGGGAGGGAGTTGCCTTCCGACAAAGTTGGTGAGAGTTGGGACGTTGCTTGCCATAAGAATGGTATGAGTAAAATATCAAATGGTGAATTGAAAGGGAAAACCCTTAAGGAAGTTATTGATGAGTACGGCAAAGACCTATTAGGAAAAGATTTACAAGATAAACATATAAAGAAGTTTCCATTGCTTATAAAAATACTGGATGCCACAGATGTATTATCTGTGCAGGTACATCCCGATGATGAATATGCAAAGGTGCATGAAGACGGGGAGCTTGGTAAGACTGAAATGTGGTACATAATAGATGCTAAGCCAGGTGCTAAACTGGTATATGGGGTAAAGGAAGATACCACTAAAGAGCAGTTTGAAAAGGCTATAAAAGCAGGGAAACTGGAAGAATATTTAAATACCATAGATGTAGCGCCTGGTGATGTAGTATATATACCTGCAGGTATGGTACATGCAATAGGAGCAGGTATACTCATATGTGAAGTACAACAAAATTCTGATACTACTTATAGGGTATATGACTGGAATAGGGTAGATGATACAGGGAAGGCAAGGGAGCTTCATATAAAGCAGGCATTAGATGTAATAGACTTTGAAGGCAAGCATTCCACAGAAAAGGTTATGGGACTTAGCCGTCAAAAAGGTGAAAGTCAGGTAACCTATTATGTAGCTAATAAATATTTTGCTATGGAAAAACTGGATGTAATACATGAGCTTGAACAGCAGGTAAACGGTGAAAGATTTTTCATCCTAACCGTTGTGGAAGGTGAAGGTAAAATAGTATACTTTGGCGGGACTCAAGAATTTAAGGCGGGTCAATCTATTATGATACCTGCATGTATGAAGGATTATACGATAGAAGGAAATTGTACCATTATAAAATCATATATCCCCGATATAGAAAATGATATAGTAAAGCCCCTTATACAGATAGGTTTTGATAGAAAAGATCTATCAAAGCGCATAGCAGGACTTTAAAATAAGGGTAGGAGGATGGAGTTGCAAGCTTTACCAAGGGATTTTGTGGATAGAATGAAAAAACAACTGGGAGATGAATCACAGGTCTTTTTTGAGAGCTATGGGAAGGGAGAACATAAGGGTTTGAGGGTGAATACCCTCAAAATACCTGTGGATGATTTTGTGAGCATATCTCCCTTCAATATGGAGCATGTGCCATGGACACCAGATGGATTTTATTATCTGCCTGAGTCACAGCCTGGCAAACATCCCTATCATGCAGCTGGATTATATTATATACAGGAACCTAGTGCAATGGCGCCCGTTCAGCTTTTAAGTGTAAAACCTGGAGATAAGGTATTAGATCTTTGTGCTGCTCCAGGGGGAAAGTCGGCTCAGATAGGAGCGGCGTTGAAGGGAGAAGGAGTTTTAATATCAAATGAGATACATCCATCTAGGGTTTTGGCATTAGGACAAAATTTGGAACGTATGGGTATAAAGAATGTAGTAATCACCAATGAATCTCCTAAAAAACTAGCTGATAAATTTAATGGCTTCTTTGATAAGATATTGGTGGATGCACCATGTTCAGGGGAAGGTATGTTTAGAAAAGATAGGGATGCACGTGATGAATGGTCCATTTCAAATGTAGAAAAGTGTGCGTTGCGTCAAGAGGAGATATTGGATTATGCCTCTAGTATGTTAAAACCAGGTGGGCGAATGGTATATTCTACTTGTACTTTTTCGTTTGGCGAGAATGAAGGGAATATAAAAAAATTTCTAAACAACCATAGGGATTTTTATATGGAAAATTTAACATATCCTTATGACGTATCTATAGATAAGGGGTATATGGAAGGAACATATCGTATATGGCCCCATAGACAAAAGGGCGAGGGGCACTTTATGGCTATTCTAGGGAAAAAGGGTGAGTTTGTACCGGATTATGGCTATATTCCCGATGATATAGGCAATGAAAAGCAAATAACGCCCTTTTTGGATTTTGTGGCGGATGTATTAACCGATACATGGGATATAAAAAAAATATATCTAAAGGATGGTAAATTATATTTTATACCTGTTGATATATCACTGTTAAAGGGGCTAAAGGTGCTAAGACCTGGTCTTTATATGGGAGAGATAAGAAAAAAGAGATTCATACCAAGTCATGCTCTGGCATTATCTCTTAGGCGGGAGCAGGTAAAGAGGTATGTGGATCTATCTGCAAAAGGAGAAGATATATTAAAGTATATGCAAGGGAACGTTATTTCAATGGATGTTAAGAATGGATGGACGCTTGTACTTGTTGATGGATATTCAATAGGATGGGCAAAGGCAGTAGATGGGATGCTGAAAAATCACTATCCAAAAGGTTTACGTATATCATAATGCCCTTTATAGGGCTTTTTTTGTTTTTAAGGGGTTTTTTCATATGTTATTGACTTGTATAAGAATTAGATGGTAGAATGATTAAAAATAGTAAAAGGTAGAACAGGAGGGTATGATATGGCAAATAAAGATCATAGTCTGGCACATGATGTGTTGGAGATATTGGTTAAGGACTCCAAGATTACAGCAGAAGAGATTGGGATAATGCTAGATGCACCTGTGGAAGATATAAAAAACTGTATAAAAGAGCTTGAAAACAACGGAACTATTGTAAAATACAATACCCTTATAAACTGGGATAAAACAGATCGTGAATATGTGGAGGCCCTCATAGAGGTAAAGGTAACTCCCCAGAGGGATCAAGGGTTTGATGCAATAGCAGAGCGTATATATAAATTTGATGAAGTAACCTCCGTGTATCTAATGTCCGGGGATTATGACCTATGTGTAACGGTGGAAGGTAAAACCATGCGTGAAGTAGCACTTTTTGTTGCTCAAAAACTATCTACATTAGATTCGGTACTTAGCACTGCGACCCATTTTATACTAAAAAAATACAAGGTAGAGGGTATAGTGCTGGAGAAGGACGAAAAGGATAGGAGGCAGGCAATTACGCTATGAACTGGGATGACAAAATATCTAGCAGGGTAAGAACCGTTCCCCCGTCAGGTATTCGTAAATTTTTTGATATAGTAAACCAGATGGAAGATGCCATATCCCTTGGTGTTGGAGAACCGGATTTTGTAACACCATGGAATATAAGGGAGGCTAGCATATATTCTATAGAAAAGGGTATGACATATTATACGTCAAATTGGGGATTGCTTGAGCTTAGGGAGGCTATTAGCCGCTATCTTAGCGGGCGTTTTCAAATAGAATACAATCCTAAAGATGAGATTTTCGTTACTGTAGGTGCTAGTGAGGGTATAGATTTAGCCTTAAGAACTATAATAGAGCCAGGGGATGAAGTATTGATCCCTGATCCGTCATATGTATCATATATGCCATGTGTTACCTTTGCAGGTGGTAAGGCAGTGCCAATTAAGTGTAGTGCAGAGCACGGCTTTAAACTGATGCCAGATAAGCTTAAAGATAGCATTACCCATAGGACAAAGGCATTAATACTCCCCTATCCTAATAATCCTACGGGTGGTATTATGAACAGGGAGGAACTGGAGGCTATAGCACAGGTACTCAATGGTACTGATATAATAGTCATATCGGATGAAATATATGCTGAGCTTACATATGAAGGGAAACATGTAAGTTTTGCCAGTATACCAGGCATGAAAGAGCGTACCATAGTAATAAATGGGTTTTCAAAGGCATTTGCCATGACTGGTTGGCGTATGGGTTATGTTGCAGGCAATAAGGATGTAATAAAGACAATGCTAAAGATACATCAATATACCATGTTATGTGCTCCTATAATGGGTCAGGTAGCCGCATTGGAGGCTTTAAGAAGTGGCTTTGAAGATGATTTTGCCACAGTACGAAATATGGTAGATGAATATAATCACAGGCGTCGTGTAATGTTAAAGGGATTTAGAGATATGGGGCTAGAGTGTTTTGAACCACTTGGTGCCTTTTATGTATTTCCAAGCATAAAGGAAACCGGTATGGAAAGCGAAGAGTTTTGCGAACGTCTTCTTAAAGAACAAAAGGTTGCAGTAGTACCTGGTACTGCATTTGGCCCTAGTGGCGAGGGATTTGTAAGATGTTCATATGCATATTCCGTTGAAAATATAAATGTTGCATTAGATAGGATAGGAGATTTTGTTAGCAAATATATTTAGGAGGTTATTATGTATCACAGGTGGGACGATAATCAAGATGACCGGCCTGATGTAATAGAAGGTGAATATGAAGTATTAGATGGGGACTATAAGGCAAATGATAGTGGTAGAGGAGCATATGGGAATGGGCCTCAATTTATGCTAGATAAGCGCCCTCCATATGTGACGTATACTATTTTAGGCATAAATATAGCCATGTGGCTTATTATGACCATAACAGGACTTGTAACCGGCATGAGCCAATCGGAGCAGCTGTTGCTATTTGGTGCTAAGGTAGACCTTCTTATTGCAGCCGGGCAATACTGGCGACTATTTACTGCAATGTTTCTTCATATAGGACTGGCCCATCTATTTTTCAACTCCTATGCCCTATATATATATGGCCCGGTTGTAGAGAGTCTATTTGGAAAGGCAAAGTTTTTAATCCTATATATTATCTCAGGGCTTATGGGGAGCCTATTTAGCTATATGTTTAGTCTATATCCTGCTGCAGGGGCATCAGGTGCCATATTTGGACTTATGGGTGCGCTACTTTATTTTAAAAAAGTGCGTCCAGATATATATAAAAGGGTATTTGGTCCTACGCTTTTCGTCATTATTGCAGTAAACCTCATATATGGAATAATACAGCCGGGAATTGACAATTGGGGTCATATAGGAGGTCTCATAGGTGGTGTACTTACTGCAAATGCTATAGGACTTTATAAGGAGCGTTTTAAAAAAAAGCAGGTTATAATGTGGATTATAATTATAGCTATTTTTATAATAGGATTGAGATATGGAAGTCTAAAATATGGAAGATTTATACCTCCTAAAAAGGGATTTATCTAGTCCATTGTCAATTGAAGTTGTTTAAGTAAAAGGGAGAAATTTTATGAGTAGGGTAGCTGTTTTTAAATGCAATAAGTACGATGTAGATGTAATAGAGAAACGTATAATTGAAGGTATAGATATCTTAGGTGGTGTGGATAGATATATAAAACCTGGTATGAATGTGCTTCTAAAATGCAATCTCTTGTCTAAAAAGCATCCCGAAGAGGCTGTTACTACCCATCCGGCAGTGGTTGAGGCAGTAGTAAGGATCGTTCAAAAGGCGGGAGGTATACCCATTATAGCAGATAGCCCAGGGGGATTTTTTAATGAAAAGGCATTAAAAGGCATATATAAGGCATGTGGCATGTTAGATGTACAAAAAAATACAGGAGCACAGTTAAATTTTGATACAGGAAGTGTAGATGTCTCCCATCCTGAAGGGAAAATTATAAAATCTTTGACCGTTATAAAGCCACTTAAAGATGTAGATGTGGTAATATCCCTTCCAAAACTTAAGACCCATGGTATGATGGTATATACAGGTGCTGTGAAGAATTTATTTGGCGTAATACCAGGTACATTGAAGGCAGAATATCATCTTCGTATGAAAAGGGCCAGGGACTTTTCCGATATGCTAGTGGACATATGTACATATGTAAAGCCTACTTTAACTATTATGGATGCCATAGTAGGAATGGAAGGGGATGGACCTTCAGCAGGTACGCCCCGTGATATAGGTGCCATACTTTTAAGTGAGGACCCTTTTGCATTGGATGTTACAGCCTGCTCATTGGTAGGTATTCCCCTTGATAAGGTCTTTACTATACAGCGGGCAAAAGAGCGCGGGCTTTGTGCATCCATGGATGATGTGCAAACTGCAGGGGATGATTTTGCATCTATGAAGATAGAAAAATTTAAATTGCCGAAGTCAAGTAGTACTAATTTTTTTGAACGTTGGCTTCCGAATAGTAGGGGTATTACGAATTTTTTAAATAATACATTTGGGCCAAGGCCCCTGTTTGATCATGATATATGCATAGGGTGTAGGGAATGTTATAACCATTGTCCACCTAAAGCCATTACAATGCATGAAAATCGTCCCTATGTGGATCTTAAAAGCTGTATAAGATGTTATTGCTGTCAGGAACTATGTCCTAAAAAGGCAGTTAGCATAAAGCAAAATGCCGTATTTAAGATTTTTAGATAAATTTAAAAGGAGTAGCAGATTAAAATCTAACTACTCCTTTTATAGTCTGAATTATTTTTATTCCACTATATTGACTTCGTGTAGGAATCTATTAAATGCATTACGACCTTTTCTATCTGTTTTGAATACCCCTGCGTGATGGAGTACTCTTAGGCATTTTTCTCCCACTTCATCATGCAATACCTCTAAGGCTTCATTTTCACTCAATGCGGTACCATATTTATCTATCAAGGCTTGTATCCATTTACTATGTTTATAGAGCGGGCTATCCTTTGATGTTATAAACTGCTTTTCCGCTGAGGATTTTCCATTTAATATATCGGCTATATCGGACAGTTCATTTTGCAGTCTGCCTGGGAGTATAAAAAGTCCCATTACTTCGATTAGGCCTATGTTTTCCTTTTTGATGTGATGGAGTTCTTCATGGGGGTGGAATATGCCCATTGGGTGATCTTCATTGGCTCTGTTATTTCTAAATACCAGATCAAGCTCAAATAAGCCATCTTTATTTATTCTAGCTATGGGTGTGATGGTATTGTGTGGTATGGTATTGCCAGCTTTATCTTTGGTATATGCGAGGATCTCTGCATCTTTATCGCTATACTCCCGCCATTTTGCGAGTATATCTCCTGCTAGTTCTATAAGGGGTTCCTTTTGTATGCAGCTAATACGCAATACCGACATAGGCCACTTTACTACGCCTATATTTACATTTGGATACCCATCACACTTTAGTGTGTATTCTACAGGTGCCTTTTCCATGGGAAATATATGATTTCCACCTTGAAAATGATCATGGTTTAATATAGAGCCCCCTACTACTGGTAGATCTGCGTTTGACCCGATAAAATAGTGGGGGAAATATTCTAGAAAATCAAAAAGTCTGGCGAATGTACCTTTGCTTATCTTCATGGGTACATGCTTTTCATAGAAGACTATGCAGTGCTGATTATAGTATACATAGGGTGAATATTGAAAATACCAGTTTTCATCCTCTAGCCTTAGGGGTAATGTCCTTAGGGTCTGTCTGGCAGGATGGTTTACCCTCCCGGCATAGCCTACATTTTGAGGGCATAACAGGCACTTTGGATATCCTACCTGAGGTGCCGATTTTAATGCTGCAATCTCCTTTGGATCCTTTTCAGGTTTGGTGAGATTTATGGTGATTTCAAGCTCGCCATAATCACTTTCATATTCCCATTTGATATTCTTTGCAATCCTATCTACCCTTATATAATCGGATTTTTGACATAGATTATAGAAATCATCGGTAGCTGCTTTGATACCTTTTTCCTTTTTTACATTTCGAAACTTTTCAAATACCTGTGATGGTTTAGGTGTTATAATGCCCATTATCCGAGTATCAAAAAGATCCCTATATGTATTCGTGTTTTCTGGTATAAGTTTTTTTTCATAGGCATAGTCAAGTAGCTGTGTAAGTATCGGTGTGGCTGTTTGAGGTACTTCTATGCTGTTTAAATCTATTTCTCCTTCATATGGTTGTTCTAAGCATAACAGATCAAGCAATTGATTACGGGTATATACAACATCCCATTCCTGTATCATATGGTTTTGGAGGGCAAATGCTAATAAATGCTCTACTGAAAGGGCAGCTTTATTTTGTATATCATTCATTTATGTAACACTCCTTCTATTAACCTTATCAAAATTACAGATAATATGACCTTTATATACAATCTAATTATATAGTTTAAACTATATATATGCAATGGATAAAGATATAGTTTGAATAAATATCCGTATAGGCTTATAATTTATATGGAATGTAAAGAAGCTTAAGAAAGGAGAATGGTCTATGGCAATATTGGTAACAGGTGGAGCAGGGTATATAGGCAGCCATACAGTTAAGGAATTAAAGGATCGTGGAAGAGAAGTTGTGGTATATGATAATTTAAGTAGGGGACATAGGGATGCCGTGGGGGAGGTTCCACTCATAGTGGCGGATCTTATGGATTCAAAAGTGCTTGCAAAGACAATTGAAGATTATAATATAGACTCAGTTGTGCATTTTGCCGCTGAAAGTCAGGTAGGAGAGTCCATGCAAAACCCGCAAAAATATTATCTCAATAATGTATCGGGTACGTTAAATCTTTTAAAGGTTATGCTGGATAAGGATGTAAAAAACATAGTGTTTTCATCCACTGCGGCAACATATGGAGAGCCTGAAGAGGTGCCAATAACTGAAAACTGTCCTAAAAATCCTACAAATGTATATGGTAGAACAAAACTTATGATAGAGCATATATTATCCGATTATGACAGGGCATATGGTTTGAAATATGTAGCCCTTAGATATTTTAATGCAGCTGGGGCACATATAAGCGGGGAGATAGGGGAGGATCATGCACCTGAGACACATCTTATTCCCATAATAATGGAGGTACTACTTGGTAAAAGGGATAAGCTTAGCATATTTGGCACAGATTATGCTACGGAAGATGGCACATGCATAAGGGATTATATACATGTTACCGATTTGGCACAGGCCCATATACTGGCTTTGGACTGGCTAAAGTCAGGTAATCCTTCAAGGGCATATAACCTTGGAAATGGAAATGGTTTTTCCGTAAAACAGGTAGTGGATACGGTTGAGCGTGTTACAGGGCGGGAGATACCTGTAGAGTATGCCAAAAGGCGAGCAGGGGATCCGGCAGTGCTTATAGCCAGTTCTCAAAAGGTGCGTGATGAACTTAAATGGCAGCCCCAATTTGATGATCTAGATACTATAATATCTACAGCATGGAAGTGGCATTCTAATCATCCAAATGGCTATGAAGGGAGGTAGTGTAGATGCCATCATTTGTTGAAAATATAAACAGGTTAAATGATGAAAAGACCAGAAAACTATTTAAAACCCTTTATGGGGATTGTGCAAATGTAATAGATGCGCAAATCGATCGTTATAAAGGGGATGTTAAAAGATATGGCGAGCTTTTTTCACAGGATGATGATATAGAAATTTTCAGCACACCCGGGCGTACTGAAATAGGAGGAAATCATACAGATCATAATCATGGCAAGGTATTGGCGGCGGGAGTAGATTTAGATTCTGTAGGCATAGCTGCAAAGACCGATGATAATATTATAAAGGTTTATTCAAAGGGTTATGATACTCCATTTGTAGTTGATATATCAGATTTAGATGTGGTAGAAGAAGAAAAGGGGACAACCAATGCCCTAATAAGGGGTGTAGCTGCTGGGATAAAAGAGAGAGGCTATACTATCGGTGGATTTAATGCATATATGGATAGTAGAGTATTACCAGGATCTGGCCTTAGTTCATCTGCATCCATTGAAGTGTTGCTAGGCACTATGATGGGATATCTATATAATGATGGAACTATAGACGCTAAGGAACTTGCCATGATTGGACAATATGCCGAGAACAAACATTTTGGTAAGCCCTGTGGACTTATGGATCAGATGGCCTGTGCAGTAGGGGGATTTGTGAATATAGATTTTAAGGAAGCAAACCGTCCTATTGTAAATAAGATAGATTTTGATTTTGCATCTAGAGGATATAGTCTATTGGTAGTTGATACAGGGGGAAATCATTCGGATCTTACCGCTGATTATGCAGCTGTTCCCGAGGAGATGAAGGCAGTTGCTAGAGCATTAGGTGGGGATGTATGCCGTGAATTTTCCATGGACCAGTTAATTGGAAATATAAAGAGATTGCGTACTGAAGTGGGAGATAGGGCTATACTTAGGGCAATGCACTTTTTCTCCGAGAACGAAAGGGTGGATAGACAGGTCGAAGCCCTAGAACAAGGTGATTTTGATCGGTTTTTAGATCTGATTTTACAGTCGGGAAGCAGTTCATGGAGATGGCTACAGAACTGTTATGCAACTCATAATCCTGAAGAACAGGGGATTACATTGGCACTGGCATTGACTGAACAGTTTGTCATGGAGCATGGATACAAGGCTGCATACAGGGTGCATGGAGGAGGTTTCGCAGGTACTATGCAAGCGTTCCTGCCAAATGAGGGCATAAAAGCATACATATCACTTATGGAACAGATATTTGGAGAGGATTGTGTCACTGTTTTAGGTATTAGGCCACATGGAACACTAAAAATTTAAGAAATATGATCATAAAATAAGGAAAAGTATAGAATATATATATATTTGTAGGGGATAGGCTATTTTAAGGTCTATCCCCATTTAAAGGGTTTTTATTGACTTTGACTTACTTTGACCTTCGTCCTATAATGAATATGTAAAAGGAAATAAGGAATATAAAGAAAGGAGAGATTATAATGAGAGACAGAGATATGATGCCTATCAGAAGGAGAAGGGGAGGGATTGCTCCATATGATCTATTCAATGATTTTATGAATATGAACTGGATGGACGAATTTTTTAACGATGATTTTTTTCCAAGCTTTTCTAATAGCGTTAGGACGGATATAAAGGAAAACGATAAGGAATATGTAATGGAAGCAGAATTACCGGGTTTTGACAAGAAGGATATAGAGATAGAATTAGTAGATGACAGGCTTGTTATAAAAGCAAAACATGACGATGATTCAATAGATGAAGGAGAAAATTACTTAAGGCGGGAGAGGGTATTTGGCGAATTTTGCAGGAGCTTTTCGTTAAGGGACATAAAAAATGAAGAAGTGACGGCAGAGTATACAAATGGTATATTGAAAGTAGTGCTCCCCAAAACAGATGAATCTAAGAGTAGAAGTAGAAAGATCGATATTCAATAAAAATTTTCTAACATAAATCTGTTTGTATGGGGAATAACTAAGGTTATAATACAAAAAAGGAAGGGAAAATATATGAGAGATCGAGATATGCTTCCTATAAGAAGGCGAAGAAGTGGTGCTTCCCCATACGATCTATTCAAGGATTTTGTCAATATGGATTGGGTAGATGATATGGTTGGTAGTTTTGGCAGCAGTATAAGAACAGATGTACGCGAAACGGAGAATGAATATATAGTAGATGCTGAAATGCCTGGATTCAACAAAGAAGATATAGAAGTAGAGATTTTCGATGAAAGGCTGACAGTTAGGGCTAAAAGGCATGAAGATAGGGATGAAGAAGGACAAAGTTATCTAAGGCGTGAGAGACGTTATGGAGAAGTGGCTAGGAGTTTTTCATTGCAAGGAATAAAAAACGATGGAGTAACAGCTCAATATGACAATGGGATATTGAGAATTGTACTCCCGAAAACTGAGGAAGCTAAGAGAAAAGGTACAAAAATTGATATTCAATAGCAATTTAGCTCCAATTAAAAAAAGGCTGGGATCTTGTAAAAGTCCCAGCCTTTTAGAATTCATCCATGTATTTGTGAATTTTATTTATGTAATTTTGTGTTTCCTTTGGCAATTTAGAAAATTGGGTAGGATCATTAAGATCAGTTATGCCAAGATTTTTTAGCCTGTTAGGTCCACAGTTGTACGCTGCTAAAGCCATATCCATATCTCCATTGTATCTTTGGAGTTGATATGAAATATATCTAATACCTCCATCTATATTTTGCATGGGATCAAAGGGATCTGTAACCCCTAAACCCTTTGCTGTAGCCGGCATAAGCTGCATAATTCCCATTGCTCCCGCCTTTGAGACAACGTTAGGATTAAAATTCGACTCTGCTTTGGCCACCGACTTTGCAAGGGTAGGGTCTATTCCATATTTGTTTGCAGATTGTTCTACAAGTGATATATAATAATTTTTTTCTAGCCCGGTTTTCATAATGTTGTTTGTTATGTTTGATAAACCAACGGCTCCCATCAGCCCGGTAAGCAAGTTACTGTCGCTTCCCAAACCATATGGATTGGATGATTCAGATTCGGATGAAAGTTGCATATTACCAAGCATATTGGACATGGTATATGCAGTAAGGGCATCTTTTAGCATATTATTAAAGGATGGATTTGTAGCAGTAGTGTTGAAATTAGTTTTATTAGAAGATGTTTCAATATCTTTTGTCCCTTCCATATCATCTGTCCTATCATTTTTTAAATAATCTTTTTCCGACCTATTAGACGTATGTAGTATATTTACACTGTTTGGAAGTCTGCTCTGTACTTCCAAAACTTTTTGTCTCATAATATCCGAAACCGATGCTATACCTGTCACAATCTCACCCCTAAATAGTTATCATTTTGATATATAAGATAAGTATATATTTTTTGATATGGAATAACAAGGGGACATTTTTACTAACTTTAATTTGCAACTTATATAATCCAAATAAAAAATGATAGAAATCTTGCAAAGATGATGCTTTAGATGTTAAAATAAAAACAATTGTTTAACTTAAAATAGCAAAGGGATATTTAATTAGATGTGGAGGAGAAAAATATGAGTGAGATTTCTATTTCAGCGAAGGACTTAACAAAAAAGTTCGGTGATTTTACTGCAGTGGATCATGTAAATCTGGAGGTAAAAAGAGGAGAAATTTATGGATTCCTTGGGCCAAACGGTGCAGGCAAGACTACAACTATAAAAATGTTAACTGGCACCCTAACCCCTACTGATGGGGATATATCTATTTTAGACATGGATATGTCAAAAGATGATATTAAAATCAAGAAAATGATGGGGGTAGTACCGGATGAACCCAAGATGTATGAAGGACTTCGTGGTAAGGAATTCTTGGACTTTATAATAGGTGTATACAAGCTAGATAAGGGAGAAGTGTTGCCTAGGATACAAGAACTATCGAGCGCATTTGGAATAAATTTTTTAGAGGATTATATAGGTGATTACTCCCATGGCATGAGTCAAAAACTTATGCTTTTATCTGTGCTTATGCGTCATCCTAAGGTCATGTTTTTGGATGAGCCAACTGTTGGTCTAGATGCACGTGCAGCTCGAATTTTAAAAGAGCTCCTAAATAAATATGCCATGGAGGGTTCTACTATTTTTTTAACTACCCATGTACTGGAAATTGCAGAAAAGATGTGTGATAGGATAGGCATAATAAATAAAGGCGGGTTGATAGCAGAAGGCACTTTAGACGAAATTAGAAATCTAAGTAGGGAAGGATATACCAGTTTAGAGGATCTATTCTTAGAACTTACCGGAAATGGAGATGTGGAAGAAGTTGTGGAGGCTTTAAAATGAACAATTTAAGACTTTTATTCAAATATGCTACAAAGACTTATAAGATTAAGAAAAAGAAGGCCACTTCAGGTGGATTTTTAGGTTGGATCCTGACAATAATTATCTTAGCTGCCATTGCATTGCCTATGACTTTGATGTTTTATGAGATGTTCAAAATGATGGCAGTACCTGTATCACAATTTGGACTGTCCTATTCAGGCTATTTAGCGGATGTATATATGTTTCTATTTCCAGTTACATTTGGTTTGATGCTCATTTTGACATTGGTGCCGAGTATTATATTTAATGTATTCGAATCGGATGATTTAACTTTTTTGCTGAGTTTACCCATAAAAAAATGGGAAGTATTCGTATTTAAGGCCTCAGTGGGATTGTCAGGCGGTTTTTTACCACTGCTTATGCTGGGGATTAGCGGCATATGTTATGCTGTTGCATTGAAGCTTAATATATTTTTAGCTGTATTTGGTATGCTCTTGCTTTTGGTATTTATTTTTCTCTTTTCATTGACAATCGGGGCTATTATGACCCGGTTTATTAGTAAATCTACAGCGCGTATAGCATCACAAATTTTTTTATATGTGAGTGTTATAGCATATGTTATTATTATGAATGTACTTCCACGGCAGGCAGAAAATATGGAAGCGATTATAGAAGGCTTTGGAAGCGTATTTAGTGTGCTGGAGGGTAAACATGCATGGTTATTGCCATTTAATTGGGGATTATATGCAGTAAAGGGGGATATCCGAGTTTTTGGTATATTAGGTTTTCTTTGTATAATGCTTATCTTTATAGTTATGAAGATATCTAATGTTACCAATATGGCAAGTGGCCGGAGCAAGACAAAAAAGAGTTATAGAATGGAGATTTCCCGCTACCCTATAGTAAAAAAAGAGATACGACTTATTTTTAGAAATCCCCAAAACGTTTTTAGCATATCATATGCCATCATATTTCCAGTTGTAATGGCATATGTAAATAAATCTGCCATGAGTGGTGCTATGTTTGTCGGTATATTTGCTGCAATATATGCAGCAAATCTAGCTTTGCAGCTAATAGCGGAGGAAAAAAAGATCTGGCCTATGCCTAAGCTATTGCCAATTGACATGGGAAGAACTTTGCAATATAAGGCAGCTATACCTGCCATGATATTTACATTGGGATATGGTGTGGTTCTATTGTTTTCATATTTTATGCTGAATATGAATCCACTTATGTTTTTAAGCATTATTCCAATGACTGCTGTTCTATTATATTCATCACTTTTTGGATTGAGTCTATTCTTAAATGATCCTCAAAGGGGGATGACGGGAAAAACTATAGCATTTAAGTTTAAGGAAGCCCTTATGCTTGAGTTTAATACAATGCTCTTAGCCTTTGGCATTATATTCCCATTTAATATGTTAAGTGAAGGGGGACTGTTAGAAGTTCTCATGGGGGAATGGTGGTATAAGCTTATAGCGATAGGTCTGCCATGGATCATAATGGTAATAGTTATCTTCCTTGTCAAAAGGACGTTTAGAAAAATAAATATGAAGGTAGGCGCTTGGGAATAGGTACTTATCTTTGCATATAGCAATGAAGCCTTAGTAGAGATACTGGGGCTTTATTTATGCTTACAAAAATGTAATTATCCTTATGGCTAAATATTAAAATTAGAATAAAAACCTCTATAATTGGGTCTATTAATATAGAAAAGATTAAGTTTGAGGTGATAATATGCGAGATGGACGCAAGATAAAAGAACCTATAGTAGCCATAACAGGAGGAGAGGGATATGAAGGGGATCATCTGAGATCTGCCCTATCGATGCTGCCCATGGATAGGATGATAGATGAGGAAGATGTGGTGGTTATAACTCCAAATTGGGTAAAGAGCGAGTCTCCAGAGGCAGGTACGGTTGTAGGACCAGAGACGCTAAGGATGCTTATTAGATGTATAAAGGAGAAAAGTCCAAAGCGAATTGTATTGGCCGCCGGTTCAGGGGGAGATGAGACTATCAATGTGATAAAGAATGGGGGATTTCAAAAAATTATAAATGAAGAGAATATAGAGTTTATAGACCTAAACTATGGTCCATATATAGATATAGAGATTAATAATGAACGACCGTCCTCCACAAAGATAAATAGGCTTCTAGATGAACTTACTGTACTTATATCGTTTACCCAGCTAAAGACTCATGCTGAAGCGACTCTATCTATGGCCATAAAGAATATTGCCCTATCTTGGCCACCTGCCGAGGAGCATGGTTTTCCAAAGTATAATAGAGGGATTCATGTCAATCTTCATAGTTTTATAGCAGCTATGGCGGAAAAGATCCCAATAGATTTATCAATTGTAAGTACAGATAAAGCCATGATAGGGACAGGCCCTTCGGGAGGTAAACCAGTTTCTGGTGGCATTGTAATAGCTGGGACAGATCCTGTAGCTACCGATACGGTGGGTGCAAGGCTATTAGGATATTTGCCCCAGGCAATAAACTATCTCTATACCCTTATAAAGCGTGGTGTAGGGGAAGGGGATCTTACAAAGGTGGATCTAAAGGGTATCCCACTAGCTAATGCGGAAGAGATGTTTAGCATGGCGGCATATGGTTATCCTATAGCACTTGATAAGGACGGCATAAAATCCATTGAACATATGCTTTAGTTTGTGATAGTATAAAATGACTGAGGGAGGTAAACATGTATAACAATGAATTTATAACTGATAAGGTTACCATAATAGGTGCAGGTTTTGTAGGTGCAACTACAGCCTATGCACTTATGAATGCTGGTACCACATCGGAGATAGCACTGGTAGATTTAAACCAAAAGAGGTTGGCGGGAGAGGTGATGGACTTAAACCATGGCATTGCATTTGTGCCGCCTGTCAAGATAAAATCTGGTACATATGAGGATTGCAAGGATTCCAATATAGTCATAATAACAGCAGGAGCAGCCCAAAGGCCAGGAGAAACCAGGCTGGATCTTTTAAAGCGCAATGTTGGGATATTTAAATCCATAGTGCCAGAGATAGTAAAGTATAATAAGGAATGTGTTATTTTGGTAGTTACAAATCCGGTGGATATACTTACCTATGTTACTCTCAAAATTTCCGGTCTCCCGCCTACACAGGTAATAGGCTCAGGTACGGTTCTAGATAGTGCAAGATTCAGATATCTTTTAAGCGAGCATTGCAATGTGGCACCCCAAAATGTGCACGCCTATATAATAGGAGAACATGGTGATAGCGAAGTGGCTGCATGGAGCATAACAAATATAGCAGGTATATCCATGGAGGAATATTGCTTAAGGTGTGAGAAGGGCTGTCAAGATACAAATCGCGGTGAGATATTCGAAAATGTAAAGCGTTCTGCCTATGAAATAATAGAGGGCAAGGGAGCAACCTATTATGCAGTGGGTTTGGCGGTAAGGCGTATAGTAGAAGCTATACTTAGGGATGAAAACTCCATATTACCAATATCTTCTTGTATGAATGGATATTATGGAATAGAGGATGTATGCCTGAGCCTGCCAACCATAGTGAACCATTCAGGGGTAGAAAAGGTTTTGGAGTTGCCGCTAAAAGATCGGGAGATCAAGGAGCTTAAGTCTTCTGCTGAGGTACTTAAAAAAGCCATACAAGAAATTGGATTTTAAAATAGAATAGATAAGGGGGTAGGTACTTATATTATGCCTATACACATAGTACTGGTTGAACCAGAAATACCACAAAATACGGGAAATATAGCAAGATCTTGTGCTGCTACCGGTGCTATATTACATCTTGTAAAGCCTTTAGGATTTTCTGTGGATGATAAATATTTAAAGAGGGCAGGGCTTGATTATTGGCATTTGGTGGAAATCCACTATCATGATAACATAGATGAGATATTCAATGAGTATCCAGATGGGGACTTTTATTTTTCTACCACCAAAGGTGCTTTAAGACACAGTGATGTCCATTACAACGATAATAGTTTTATATTCTTTGGCAAGGAAACGGCAGGCCTTTCTGAAGAGTTACTCCATGATAACTATGACAGATGTATACGGATACCTATGATAAATGATGCAAGATCTTTAAATCTCTCGAATTCGGTAGCTATAGTATTATATGAGGCCCTAAGGCAGCTTGATTATCCAGGTCTTGAAACAGAAGGACATTTAACAAAATTTTAGTTATATTTTTTAGCTTTACTATTGAAAAATTTCTATGTCTGTTATAGAATAAACATGTGGGACGAATCTCGCATAGCGGGACAGAAAGTGTCCAGGTTGAGGATGAGTATGACGCAAAAGCATAACTTGTTGGAACAGTTGGTGCCTGAACTGGCAGAACTGTTTAATCAAAGATATACTATACTGAAACATATAAGGGAATTCCAACCTATAGGCAGACGTAATCTTTCAGTATCCCTAAATGTGCCTGAACGCATGGTAAGAAGGGAAACGGCATTTTTAAAGGAAGCTGGTTTTATAGATGTAAAAGCTTCTGGAATGGTGATAACCGTTGAAGGGGAGTCTTTGCTTGAAGGATTAAATGATTTTGTCAATCAGATATTGGGTACTTATGAGTTGGAATCACAGATGATGGAAATACTAAACCTAAAAAAAGTTATAGTGGTACCCGGTGATGTGGATCAAGAAGGATTGGTATTAAATGAGATGGGCAAGGCTGCGGCTAAGTATATAAGAAGTATAGTAAAAAATGACAGCGTTATGGCAGTCACCGGTGGATCTTCGGTAGGATCTGTTGCACGTGCCTTACCTAAGGTAGGTCAATTGAGTGATATAGTTGTGATACCGGCAAGGGGCGGTATGGGTAGAGAGGTGGAGAATCAGGCCAACACTCTATCTTCGATATTTGCCAAAAAGTTGGGGGGTCAATATAGATTGCTCCACGTGCCTGATCAGCTGGGAGCTCAGGCTGTAGAAACCCTTTTAAACGAACCGGATATTAGAAGCATAGTAGATGCTCTGAAGAAAACAGATATACTTGTATATGGTATTGGTAGGGCTGAGGATATGGCAAGACGCCGAAACTTGTCTGCCGATAGAATAAATAATTTGGAAAGGGCGGGAGCGGTAGCAGAGGCATTCGGATATTATTTTAATGAACATGGAGATATAGTATATGCCTCAAGTTCCATAGGCCTTAGTATTGATGAATTAAGGCATATCCCCCATTCTGTTGGTATAGCAGGGGGACATCAAAAGGCCATTGCTATAGCTGCTGTAATGAGGCATTGGGAAAATAGTGTGCTCATAACAGACGAAGGTGCGGCCCGTGAGGTTATAAAATTAGGTGTTTAATTTTTTTTCGATAGGGTATATAATGTTTAAGTGCTGGCTTGTACCTTTTGATGCAGGCTGGTTAAAATAAAATACATAAATGAGGAGGACGATTATCAATGAGTATAAGAGTTGCTATTAATGGTTTTGGAAGAATTGGAAGAAATGCTTTTAAAATAGCTTTGGAGAAGTATCCAAACGAATTGGAGTTTGTAGCTATTAATGATCTAACAGATGCAGCTACCCTTGCACATCTTTTAAAATATGACTCCTGCTATGGGCGTTTCAATGGCACTGTTGAAGCAAAAGAGGGTGCTATAGTAGTAAATGGCAAGGAAATAAAGATATTGGCTGAAAGGGATCCTGAGAATTTGCCATGGAAAGACATGGGCGTTGACATTGTAATGGAATGCACAGGTATTTTCAGAGACAAGGAAAAGGCTATGAAACACATCAAAGCTGGGGCTAAAAAGGTTGTTATATCTGCTCCCGCCAAGAACGAGGATATCACCATTGTAATGGGTGTAAACGAGGATAAGTATGATCCTGCAAATCATAACATAATTTCAAATGCTTCCTGCACAACAAACTGCTTGGCTCCTTTTGCAAAGGTATTGCATGAAGAGTTTGGTATAAAGAGAGGTCTTATGACCACTGTTCACTCATATACAAATGACCAGAAAATATTGGATTTGCCCCATAAGGATTTAAGAAGGGCTAGAGCAGCTGCTGAGTCTATTATTCCTACAACTACTGGTGCTGCAAAGGCTGTTGCACTTGTACTTCCTGAGCTTAAGGGCAAATTAAACGGTTTTGCAATGAGAGTACCTACACCTACAGTATCTGTAGTTGACTTGGTAGCAGAGATTGAAAAGGATGCTACTGCAGAAGAGATAAATGCTGCATTCAAGGCTGCTGCGGAAGGTCCTATGAAGGGTATACTTGGATATGAAGAGGAGCCATTGGTATCTATAGACTATAGACAAGATCCCCGTTCTTCCATAGTAGATGCACTATCCACCATGGTTATGGAAGGCAATATGGTAAAAGTTGTTTCATGGTATGACAACGAGTGGGGTTATTCAAACAGATTAGTTGATTTAGTTAACTATATCGCAGCTAGACTGTAAGTATAGAGTTAAGGAGTGGCTTTTATGAATAAAAAGACCATTGAGGATATAGAGGTAAATGGTAAAAGGGTACTTGTAAGGGTAGATTTTAACGTACCCCTTGATGATAATAGAAATATCACCGATGATACTAGAATACGTGCAGCATTGCCTACTATCAAATATCTGGTTGATCATAATGCCAAGGTAGTCTTGATGTCCCATTTGGGCAGACCTAAGGGGCAGGTAAAGCCTGAATATAGTTTGGCACCTGCAGCAAAGAGACTGGAAGAGCTCTTAGGCAAAAAGGTTACAATGGCAAAGGATGTTATAGGCGAAGACGCTAAAAAAGCTGTTGCAGATATAAAGGATGGAGAGGTAGTGCTCCTTGAGAACTTACGATTCCATAAGGAAGAAACAGACAACGATCCTGAGTTTGCAAAGGAATTGTCAAGCTTTGGAGAGATATATGTAAATGATGCCTTTGGTACTGCACACAGGGCTCATGCATCTACCGAAGGGGTAGCACATTATTTGCCGGCAGTGGCAGGCTATCTCATAAACAAGGAATTGGATGTAATGGGTAAAGCACTTGATAATCCGGAGAGACCATTTGTGGCCATATTAGGTGGTGCTAAAGTATCGGATAAAATCGGTGTAATTGAAAATCTTATAGACAAGGTAGATACGCTTATAATAGGCGGTGGTATGGCTTATACATTCTTCAAAGCTAAAGGCTATGAAGTAGGGGAATCCATACTGGAAGCCGATAAGGTAGAATTGGCAAAGGCACTCTTAGATAAGGCAGAAAAGAAAGGTGTAAAGCTTTTATTGCCCATAGATACAGTAGTTGCAAAGGAATTCAAAGCTGATGCAGATCACAAGGTAGTAGACAGCGATAAGATTCCAGCTGATTGGCAGGGATTGGATATCGGGCCTAAGACTAGAGAGATCTTTGGTCAAGAGATAATAAATGCAAAGACTGTGGTATGGAATGGGCCTATGGGCGTATTTGAAATGCCTGCATTTGCAGAAGGTACAAAAGCTATAGCTGAGTATATGGGCAAATGTAAAGGTACTACCATAATAGGTGGAGGGGACTCGGCAGCTGCTGTAGAGCAGATGGGATTTGCCGATCAGATGACACATATCTCCACCGGGGGTGGCGCTTCACTAGAATTCTTAGAAGGCAAGGTATTGCCTGGTGTTGCAGCCCTTAATGATAAATAACTTTGCCCCCTAAATTTTTAATATAGATTACCCAGATAAAACCGCCCGGGAGTCCGGGCGGGAACCTGGGATGTGAAACAAAATAGTGCAAGGAGAATTAAATATGAGAACACCTATTATTGCAGGAAACTGGAAAATGAATAAAACACCGTCTGAGGCGGCGGTACTTATAGATGAATTAAAACCATTAGTGAAGGATACACAGGTAGAAGTAGTTGTGTGTCCTCCTTTTGTTTGTCTACCTATAGTGGCAGAGGCCATAAAGGGTAGCAATATAAAGCTTGGTGCTCAGAATATGCATTTTGAAGAACAGGGTGCGTATACTGGTGAGGTATCTCCAATCATGTTAAAAGAATTAGGAGTAGAATACGTTATAATAGGGCACTCTGAAAGACGTCAATATTTTGCTGAGACCGATTTGACTGTAAATAAAAAGGTATTGAAGGCTTTTTCCCATGGACTAACACCTATTGTATGTGTAGGTGAAACACTAGAGCAGAGAGAGCAGAGTATTACTGCCGATCTAGTGAGCATGCAGACCAAGATTGCCATGGGTGGATTGACAAAGGAACAGGCAGAAAAGATAGTTATTGCCTATGAACCTATATGGGCTATAGGAACTGGCAAAACAGCTTCTGCACAGGAAGCAAACGAAGTGATAGGTATAATAAGAAACACCATAAAGGAAATGTTTGGACAAGATGTATCTGAAAAGGTACGTATACAGTATGGCGGGAGCATGAAGCCTCAAAATGCAAAAGAGCTTATGGCAATGCCCGAGATAGATGGAGGTCTAATTGGTGGTGCCAGCCTTAAAGCTCAGGACTTTGCTTCCATTGTCAACTATTAAGGAGGAAACTATGTCTAAGGATTTAACTACCCTCATAATAATGGATGGATTTGGCCTAAACGATAGAAAAGAAAACAATGCAATATATGAAGCAAATACACCAAATCTTGATAGACTCTGGAAAGAATACCCCCATGTGCCTATTCAAGGTAGTGGTCTTTATGTAGGACTACCTGATGGTCAAATGGGAAATTCAGAAGTAGGCCATCTTAATATAGGAGCAGGACGTATAGTATATCAGGAGTATACAAGGATAAGCAAAGCTATAGAGGATGGTTCTTTTTTTGAAAATCAGGAACTATTAGGTGCTATAGAAAATGTAAAGAAAAATGGTACTAAACTTCATCTTATGGGTTTGGTGTCAGATGGGGGAGTACACAGCCATATAGGTCATCTATATGCACTTATGGAACTGGCAAAAAAACATGGCCTGGAAAATGTATATATCCACTGTTTTATGGATGGTAGGGATGTACCGCCATCTAGCGGAAAGTCATATATAGAAAAATTGGAAGAAAAGATCGATGAAATAAACTTTGGTAAAATAGCTACCGTAGCAGGCAGGTATTATGCAATGGATAGGGATAAGAGATGGGAGCGTACTAAACTGGCATATGATGCAATGGCATTGGGTAAAGGTGTTTTTGCAGATGGTGCTATAGAAGCTATGAAAAAATCATATGCAAATGGTGAAACCGATGAATTTGTAAAGCCTACTGTAATATTGGAAAATGGAGCGCCTACTGCAACTATTGGAGCAAATGATTCGATAGTATTCTTTAATTTTAGACCTGATAGGGCAAGAGAGATAACACGCAGCTTTATAGAGCCGGAATTTTCAGAATTTGATAGGGCTAAAGGGTATTTTCCTATATATTTTGTATCCATGACACAATACGATGAAACATTCACAAATATTCATATAGCATATAAACCTCAGACACTTGATAATACATTTGGTGAATATATAAGTAAACTTGGGAAACGCCAACTTAGGATAGCTGAAACCGAAAAATATGCCCATGTTACATTTTTCTTTAATGGTGGGGTAGAATATCCTAATGGAGGCGAAGACAGGGCACTTATACCATCGCCAAAGGTGGCTACCTATGACCTCAAGCCATCCATGAGTGCATTTGAAGTTACTGAAGAAGTTGAAAAGCGCATAGCATCAGGAGAATATGATGTTATAATACTAAACTTTGCAAACTGTGACATGGTTGGTCATACAGGTGTTATACCAGCAGCTATAGAGGCCGTGGAAACGGTGGATACCTGTGTAGGTAGGGTGGTGGATGCAGTTTTAAAGGTAGGCGGGAGAGCGCTTATAACTGCTGACCATGGCAATGCCGATCAAATGGTGGATTATGAGACTGGTGAGCCCCATACAGCCCATACATCCAATCCAGTACCTTTCATACTAGTGGACCCTGATAAAAAAGATGTAAAACTTCGTGAAGGTGGTAAATTAGCTGATATAGCTCCTACCATGCTTGAACTTATGAACATAGAGAAACCGGAAGAGATGACAGGGGAGAGTTTGATAGCCAAGTAAGTGAAAGGAGAATAAAAAAATGATGACTATAGTGGATGTTGTAGCTCGTGAGATTTTGGATTCCCGTGGAAACCCCACGGTTGAGGTGGAAGTATATCTTGAAGGCGGTGGAGTAGGCCGCGCAGCAGTGCCTTCTGGAGCATCTACAGGTGCATTTGAGGCTGTAGAGCTGCGAGATGGGGATAAGACAAGATATATGGGTAAAGGCGTGCAAACTGCAGTAGACAATGTAAATGATATAATAGCAGATGAGATAGTAGGCATGAGTGCATTAGATCAAGTAGCAATAGACAGCGTATTATTAGAGCTTGATGGTACACCAAATAAGGGCAAGTTAGGCGCTAATGCCATATTGGGTGTTTCATTAGCTGTTGCCAAGGCAGCCGCAGATCAGCTTGGAATACCGCTCTATCAATATTTAGGCGGAGTTAATGCAAAAGTACTTCCAGTCCCTATGATGAATATATTAAATGGTGGAAAACATGCAGATAATACTGTGGATATACAGGAATTTATGATAATGCCTGTAGGGGCTGATAGTTTCAAAAATGCTTTGCGCATGTGTGCAGAGGTATTTCATAACCTAAAGAAGGTGTTGAGTGATAAAGGATACAGCACAGCGGTAGGGGATGAAGGTGGATTTGCACCAAATCTAAAGACGAATGAAGAGGCAATATCGGTAATAATTCAAGCAGTAGAATTGGCAGGGTATAAGGCGGGAGAAGATATAAGGATTGCCATAGATGCGGCTGCTAGCGAACTTTATGATAAATCAGATGGCAAGTATCATTTCCCTGGTGAAGGTGTGGTAAGAACTGCAGAAGAGCTTGTAGATTATTATGTATCACTTGTAGACAAGTATCCTATAATATCCCTTGAAGATGGTCTGGATGAAGAGGATTGGGAAGGTTGGAAACTCCTAACCACTAAATTGGGTAAGCGTATACAGCTTGTAGGAGATGATTTGTTTGTTACCAATACGAACAGACTCAAAAAGGGCATAGATATGGGTGTTGGAAACTCAATACTCATAAAGGTAAATCAGATTGGTACGCTTACTGAGACACTAGATGCCATACAGATGGCAAATAGGGCAGGATATACAGCAGTAGTATCCCATAGATCTGGAGAGACGGAGGATACCACAATAGCAGATTTGGTTGTAGCAGTTAATGCAGGTCAGATAAAGACTGGTGCTCCTTCTAGAACCGATAGGGTAGCAAAGTACAATCAACTTTTGCGCATAGAGGAGGAGCTTGGGTATACTGCACAGTTTCCAGGATTAAATGCATGGTTTAACCTAAAACTATAAGTATAGACAAGATAGCCTTTATACGTTTAAGTATGAGGGCTATTTTCGTGTTATATCTATATAAATGTTGATTTTATAGTAGTCCTATGGTAAAATATCCTTGTCATATTATTAAGGAGGGATTTCGGTGGCAGCTTTAAAGATAATACTTACAGTGCTGCTTGTTATTGCAGAGGTATTCTTAATAGTAATTGTACTTTTGCAGCCTGGTAAAACAGCAGGTATATCAGGTAGCATAGCCGGGGGTGCTGAAACATTCTTTGGCAAAAATAAAGCCAGGAGTTATGAAGGTAAACTTCAGCGTTGGACAAAGATTTCAGCAGGAGCTTTTATAGCATTGAACATAATATTGGTACTAGTAAATAAACTTGCATAAAACGACCGACTTTAAAGGTCGTTTTTTTGTAATATATAATAATTGTTGAAAAAAAAAAGCATACTAATATTTAGAAGTGTGAAAAGTTATAAATGTTCTAAAATAGGATAAATATAGAAATGGAAAGATAAGATTTTTCAATGTGGAGGATGACGATTTGAATATAAAGGAACGGATTGTGCGGATTTTAAAAGAAAAAGAATGCCCACCTCAGTATCCTGATCAACTCATGGACATGCTGGAGATTTCAAAAGATGACCAACAACTTTTTATGTCCATACTTGAAGAGATGGTAGATGAAGGAATGTTAATGCTTACTAGGAAAAAGAAATATGCCCTTCCTGAGGATTTAGGTTTTTTGACAGGCAGACTTCAAAGCAATGCAAAGGGTTTTGGATTTCTTATTCCGGATGATAAAGATGAAAAGGATGTATTTATTTCTCCGCCCAATATGCATGGGGCTATGCATAATGATCGTATAATGGTGCGATTATTAACTGCAAGTGAAACCGATAGTTGGCCATCAAGGGAAGGGGAAATAATAAGAATACTGGAACGGGCAAATAAACAAGTAGTAGGTACATTTGAACATGATAAATATTTTGGATTTGTAGTACCAGATGATACTAAAATAGCACAGGATATATTTATATCTAAGGATGAAATGAATGGTGCAAAATCCGGGTATAAGGTGGTAGCCGAAATTACAAAATGGCCGGAGGATAGGCGAAATCCTGAAGGAAGGATAGTAGAAATTTTAGGGCATAAAGATGAGCCGGGGACAGATATACTATCCATTATACGCCAATATGATCTGCCAGAGGATTTTCCTGGCGAAGTAATGTCAGAAGCTAGAAATATTCCCCAAAAGATATCTGAAAAAGATATAAAGGGTAGGCGGGATTTAAGGGATCTAAAGCTTTTTACCATAGATGGTGCAGATGCTAGGGACTTTGATGATGCCGTATCTATAGAGATTGTGGAAAACGGAAATTATTTATTAGGTGTGCATATTGCTGATGTAACCCATTATGTAAAAACAGGTACGGCTTTGGATAAAGAGGCATATAAGAGAGGAAATAGTATATATCTTGTGGATAGGGTTATACCTATGTTGCCCAAAGAGCTATCAAATGGCATATGTAGTCTAAATCCAAATGAAGATAGATTAGCTATGTCTGTATTTATTGAGATAGACAAAAAGGGGAAGGTTATTAAGCATTCCATAGAAGAGACGGTTATATGCTCAAAGGCGCGTTTGGTATATGATGATATCACCAGTATACTGGAAGACGGAGATAAGGCGTTAGAAGATAAATATAGAGAATTTTTAGATGATTTTAAATTGATGAATGAACTTAGGGAAATACTCTATAATAATAGGGTAAAGCGGGGTAGTATAGATTTTGATCTGGATGAAACCATGATCAAATTAGATGAAAATGGGAAGCCAATAGAGGTCTGCCCTGAAGATAGGGGTATAGCAAATCAGATAATAGAGGAATTTATGATTATATGCAATGAAACTATTGCGCAACACATGTTTTGGAGCAATATGCCATTTGTATATAGGGTACATGAAGAACCGGATCTTCAGAAAATGCTGGATTTTAATGAGTTTATACACAATTTTGGGTACCATTTAAAGGGCATTGGAGGCGGAGAAATCCATCCTAAAGTGCTTCAAACCGTATTAAACCAAGCAAAAGGTACTAGAGAGGAACGGATAATAAGTGCTGTAATGCTAAGATCTTTGCAAAAAGCAAAATATAACGAAAAAAATTTAGGGCATTTTGGTCTAGCAGCAAAGTACTATTGCCATTTTACCTCGCCAATAAGACGATATCCAGATCTTATGATCCATCGTATTATAAAAGGGTTATTACATGGTAATATGGATGAAAAAAGGATATCGAAGCTTGATAAATTTCTTCCAGAACTATCCGACCACTGTTCAAAGACTGAGAGGTTAGCGGATGATGTGGAAAGGGAAACGGAAGATCTTAAAAAAGCTGAGTTTATGCAGGATAAGATAGATAATGAATATGATGGCATAGTTTCAGGAGTTACACAATACGGTATATATGTGCAACTGGAAAATACAGTTGAAGGTTTGGTTAGATTGAGCAGTATGGAGGATGATTATTACTCATATGATGAGAAACACTATTGTGTTATAGGCACAAGGACTAGAAAGATATATAGGTTGGGCGATTTAGTAAGGATAAAAGTAATAAAGGTAGATTTGTCTAGTAGAAATATAGATTTTGTTTTAGTTGACTGATTTCGAAAAATAAATTGCAATTGTAAAAATAATATATAAATATGTAAATTAGTATAAGCTTTTTTATAAAATTATGCTACAATAGGATTACAGCATAATTTTATAAGGAGGTAGACAGAAAAATGAGCAAAAAATATAATCCATACGACAACATGCTTGAAGTATTGGATAGTGCTGCTTGCATGTTGGGTTTGGAAGAGGATGATTACATAGGCTTAAAATATCCTGAACGGGAATTAAAAGTATCTATGCCTGTAAAGATGGATGATGGGTCTATAAAAGTTTTTGAAGGCTATAGAGTTCAGCACTGTAGTGCATTGGGTCCATATAAGGGTGGTATTAGATATCACCAAAATGTGGACATGGATGAGGTAAAGGCATTGGCTGCATGGATGTCATTTAAATGTGCCGTTGCTAATATTCCATATGGTGGTGCTAAAGGCGGTATTACTGTTGATCCAAAGAACTTATCCAAAGATGAATTGGAGAGACTTACCAGAAAGTTTACAGCTATGATTTTGCCTTTGATAGGTCCAGAAACGGACATACCGGCTCCGGATGTAAATACAAATGCTGAGATAATGGGTTGGATAATGGACACATACAGTGCTTTTAAAGGTTATACTGTGCCTGGTGTAGTTACTGGAAAACCTTTGGAGATAGGCGGATCCATAGGAAGACCAGAGGCTACCGGACGTGGGGTAATGATTATTACGTTAGAACTTCTTAAAAGATTGGGCATAACAGCTAAAGATACCCGTGTAGTTGTTCAAGGGATGGGTAATGTAGGTGGAACTGCTGCAAGACTTTTATATCAAGCAGGATGCAAGGTAATAGGTGTAAGCGATGTATCAGGTGGGATATATAATCCCGATGGATTGGATATGGATAAAATTTCGGATTTCACACAAAGTGGACACCTTTTGGAGGATTATGATCAACCAGGATTAAAACATATAGATAATTTTGAGTTGTTAACATGTGATACAGATATTTTAATACCTGCTGCTTTAGAAAATCAGATAACTGAAGACGTGGCAAAGGAGATAAAGACCAAAATTATAGTAGAAGGAGCTAATGGTCCTACCACGGTTGCAGCAGATAAAATACTAGATGAAAAAGGTATTTATGTAGTGCCGGATATTTTAGCCAATGCAGGGGGCGTAGTTGTATCTTATTTTGAATGGGTACAAAATCTCCAGCGCATGGCATGGGATATAGACGTTGTAAATGCAAAATTGGAAACTATAATGAAGAATGCCTTTGAAGATGTTTGGCAAGCAGCCAATGAAAAGAATACTACCATGAGGATGGGTGCTTATATGGTGGCAATTGGCAGATTGGTCAAGGCAAAAAAGATTAGAGGTATATTTCCATAATACTATAAAGGAAAAATATATTTGATATTAAAATAATAAGGTAAGGATATCCGCATCCTCACCTTATTATTTTACATGATTTAGTTTAAAATCCCCAGAGTTTATTTTTTATTAGATCTTCCATATCTTCGGCATAGATCTGCACCTTATTAGGTTGTATTATTTTGCAATAATCCTTATTCATATAGGGAATCAGTTCTTTAGAATCGAAGAAGACCCATTCTGCTATATAAGGCGGTTCTAACTTGTATGGCTTTATATCTGACATATGATTCATAGCAAAGGCAGCAGAACTCTTTATTTTTTCTCTGGCCATCTCTGGTGCTAGACAAACGGCACTTGTAGTATTAAGCCCTTTTTTTACTTCACAAGTGTGTATATTTGGAATTATAGTTTCTATTTCATCACAGGCTGCTCTATCACCACTAAGCAATATTGTAGGTATATCATATATGCCCGCCCTTAAAGCAGCAACACCTGCCTCACCTATCAAGTGATTATTTATTGTCAAGGATATAACTGTTTTACTGTTAAATGTATGATGTAAGTTGGCGAATGGTGTATTTCTCATAGCATGCTGTCCTATTATCATACAGGCATCATATTGTTCTTTATCCATATAGAATAACATATCCACAGGTCTCCCCATAACTAAACAAGCGGATTTGTGTAAAAGTTCAAACTCAATACCACCTGGCCCATGACCATCAAATACTACTATTTCATGGTCTCCAGTACTCAATATACCTTCTATGGCAGCGTTGACTTCTAATGTGGCCAAACGTTTAGAACGGGTAAAATTAGGACTGCTTGGTGCGCATTCATCAAAACTTACAATGCCGCTTACGCCTTCCATATCGGTAAGAATATAGATTTTCAAAGTAAACTCCCCCTAGCTACTATTAATAGTTATATATATATTAGCATTTATATATATAAGATTATATAATTATCATATAAAGATTATATAATTATCATATAAACATCCTATTTGAAAAGGAGTGCATTAAAATAAAATGTCGTCGATTACCAATGCTGTAAAAACTACAGGGGATCGACAACCTTTTTATTTTTTGGATGAATGTAGTTATACCAACGAATAACAAAACTTTTGTAATAAAATGTAGCAAGAAAGGAGTTGTTGACAATCTATGACAAATGTAGTAATATCAATGCATAGAACGAGTTACTAGTCTACCTATAAGGAATTGAAACCTAAAAGTAATGCAGAATGGCAAAAATATATTAAAAAGTTATTAGTCTACCTATAAGGAATTGAAACATCGTTCTTCTAATTTTTTGTCATAAGGAACGTGCTGGTTATTAGTCTACCTATAAGGGATTGAAACTCTTTGCCTTATATCCTGCAAAATCTATAAAAAATAAAGGATAATATATTAGTATGTAGAATATTTAAAGTAAGTATTAAAAGGATATATTGCAAGGAGAATAGTATGGATATAGAATCAAATAATAATAATATGGATGAGGCTATAGGAAAAAGATCTGAAAAGAAAAGGAAGGGCAGAAAATCAAAACTTTTATCCATAATATTAGAATTATTATTGGTATTAAGTTTATTTTTGTCTGTTGGTCTATATGGAAGGGTAAACAAACTAGAGAATCGAATTTTAGAGCTTGAAAATAATCAAAAAATAGTAAAGAATATTTTGAAGTTGCAATCTACTGAAATTACTAAATTAAATTTAAGCAAATCAATAGATGAAGGTGTAGTTACCGATAAATTTTTTGTTCATAAATCATTATTTTTTGACGATGAAGCTGTAATAGATATTGATTTGCAGCCGTCGATAGTTACCACCTATGTGGGAGAAGGTAAATTTAATATAGATGATAATGAGCTTAAAAAATACATCATGGAACTACTAGTAAAAGTAGGAGCCACATATGATGAAGGAAAATTGGATGAGATGAAAGCATTTAAAGACTTAAAAGTTCATATAACCATAAAAAATTATGATGTTGCAATGTTAGAAAACGGTACATTAAGCCTTGTTAAGTCATAAAAAATGGATAGACTATTTAGGTCTATCCATTTTTTATGATATATTAAAATCCGAACCTATCCTTTAAATTCTCTAATTGACCCTTAATTTCTTTTGGAAGCCTATCAAATTTTTCAAAAAATTCTTCCTGACTTTTTATTTCATCCTTCCATGCATCTTCATCTAATTCTAACAATTGAGATAATCTATCTATAGATACCTTATCCTCAATGCCTTCAAGCTCAATATCTTCTACTTTTGGCAGATAGCCTATTGGCGATTCGAGTGCATCAACTTCACCGTTACATCTGGCTAGTATCCATTTAAGTACACGGAAATTTTCGCCGAATCCAGGCCATAGGAAATTATCGTTGTCATCTGTACGGAACCAGTTTACGTTGAATATAAGAGGGGGATGGGTAAGCTTTTTACCCATTTCTAACCAATGCCCAAAGTAGTCTCCCATATTATATCCACAGAATGGCAGCATTGCCATTGGATCACGTCTTACTACACCTAGTTTTCCTGTAGCCGCAGCTGTTGTTTCAGAGCCCATAGTAGCACCGACAAATACACCATGTTCCCAATCAAAGGATTGGTAAACTAAAGGAGCTACTCTTGCACGCCTCCCGCCAAATAGTATTGCTGATATAGGTACCCCTTCAGGATTTTCCCATTCAGGGGAAATGGATGGACACTGGTTTGCAGGTGCAGTAAATCTAGAGTTTGGATGAGCACCTTTTTCTCCACTTTCGGGGGTCCATGGATTCCCTTTCCAATCTATGCCTTCTTGAGGTGGATCAACTCCAATACCTTCCCACCATACTGTATTATCAGGGGTTTGGACAACATTGGTGAATATAGTGTTTTTTCTAGTAGTAAGCATTGCATTGGGATTACTTTTCATACTTGTGCCAGGTGCAACTCCAAAAAAACCTGCTTCTGGATTTACTGCCCAAAGCCTTCCGTCTTCACCTATTCTCATCCATGCAATATCATCTCCCACTGTCCATACCTTATAGCCTTTTGCATACGCTGGTGGAATAAGCATTGCTAAGTTAGTTTTACCACATGCACTGGGGAAAGCACCTGCTATATATGATACATTACCATTAGGATCTTCAACCCCAAGTATCAACATATGCTCTGCCATCCAACCTTCTTGTTTCCCCATATAACTTGCTATACGAAGGGCAAAGCATTTTTTACCTAGAAGGACATTGCCACCATATCCAGAATTTACGCTCCATATGGTATTATCTTCGGGAAAATGGCAGATGTATCTGTTTTCTTCATCAAGCTGTGCCTTACTATGCAGACCTTTTACAAAATCATTTGAATTTCCTAGTGTATCCATAGCTACTTTGCCCATACGGGTCATTATTCTCATATTGAGTACAACATAGATGCTATCAGTGAGTTCTATACCTACTTTGCTGAAGGGCGATCCAACTGGTCCCATGAGATAGGGAATTACATACATGGTACGTCCTTTCATTGATCCATCAAAAAGTTTTCCAAGTTTTCCGTAAGCTTCTTTTGGATCCATCCAATTATTTGTAGGACCTGCATCCTCTTTATCCTTTGTACATATAAAGGTTCTGTGCTCAACACGGGCAACATCATTTACTGCTGTTCTATGGAGGAGACATCCAGGAAGTTCCTTTTGATTGAGTTCTGTAAGCTCGCCAGTGCTTACAGCTTCCTCTTCGAGCCGTTTTTTTTCTTCTTCTGATCCATCAATCCATACAATATCATCAGGTTTAGTTAGTTTAGCCATTTCTTCAACCCATTCTTGTACTGCTTTGTTTGTGTACATAAGATTCACCGCTTTCTATATATTTTGTAATTTATTATTATGGAAACGGCATACCATTTATATTATGCACATTTCCTTATTAACAAATCTAATATATATATAATCCATTTCAGAAGTTTGCAACATAAAAAAGATAATTTAAAAAATTATACCATTAAATGCAGGATGAAGGAAGATATTATACAAAAACTAATATAATATTAAAAAAATTAGCTAAAATTAATACAAAAATGCAATTTAACAATGCAATACATGCAAATGCTGTGTAAAAATTGTATTTTTATAATTACCCTCATTTTTCTGTAGCAATAAGTTTTATATTGCCAAAGGGGAAGGTATTATCTTCTACAAAAATATTTTGTACATGGCATTATGGTAGGTGCCTTAAAAGGATAAAATAACAATATAAATCAAAAAAAATAACAACCCCCCATGAAAAGAAATTTGATATAATACAATAAATAAAATGGTAATAAAACACTATAAAAATATTTATAGTATTTATTTGGATAGAGGGGATAAAACATTATGGATAAATCTTTATTAGTTGTAACAGAAGGTAGAAGTGATCTTTTGGACATACTACGGAATCTAGATATAGTACTCGATGTTGTAAAGCCAAATGAAATATCTAATATTGACTTGGGAAAATATTATTCTATTGCATTGTTAGGAGGAGTTTCGGATAAGCCACTTATGCTTCATCCCAAAGATAGGATATTGGTAGATGATTTTATCGATAAAGGGGGAAGGGTATTTTCAGAGTATGTATCCAGCATACATGAGCTTTATTTTTCACCACCCCAATCTACTAAACAGGAACGCTTGGTATTTTGTCTGGATTCATCTGTTATGGGAAAAGTGAAAAAGGGTGACATAATGGATGATCAGTATAATATGAGGATAGTGGCGTATAGAGAACATAAAAATGCGAGATCAGTTTTGCAGTATGCTAAATACATAAAGGCCCATCATAATACGAAAATCGATGATGATTTTATAAGCAATTCAAAGGATAGAGCACTATGGTTTGACAGAGAAAACCTTCTTATATGCTGTTTTAGAATATCTAATTTTATAAGGGCAAGATTTACGCCAAGGGATAAATGGATTGATATTATTTGTTACATAGTAGGATGGTTATGTGATGAGATCGTGTCTCCTAATGATATACCCAAATACTATAGTTTGAATGGGAAAGATGGAAAATTGGGGAAATGTATAGATGACGGGATAAAATGGTTTTATAATGCAGGTATATTATTAGATGAAGGTAGAATGGGGGTACTAGAAGGCATTGGATCTGAAATATATCCTGATGGTACCCAAACGATGCTTTCTAATATAAGGGCAGACTGTATAGGTGAGACTTCCATGGCATTTATGTTATATTCATTATTAAAGGATGATTATAAATATATGGAGATATCAAATCATCTTACAAAGGCTTGTTTTGACTTTTTTCAGATAAAGGACGGTCAATACAAAGGAATGATTAGGTGGTCAAATGAAGGTTGGAGTGTATGCTATCAGGATGACGTTGCCAGGGCAATAATGCCATACCTATTTAAATGTTTATATCTAGGAGATAAGACATATATAAATAATTGCATAGAAGCCCTTGATTTTCTTGTAAATACTACTGGTATTGATGGATTAAGGATACAAAGGACAGATAACATAAATTTAACAGTGGCAGATATGGAAAAGCTAGAGGATGTTCCTGGTAATTTCCCCTCTGCCCATTATAACGGATATTATCTTGCTTCGTTGTTGCTTACATATAGATTAACCGGGATTCAAAGATTTAGGGATGTAGGCATAAGAGGGATGGAAAGCATTATAAAGGTATATCCTAATACAGTAAGGGAGCATAGTCAAACTCAGGAATTATGTAGATTAGTTTTGCCGTCGGCATTTTTGTATTGGATTACAGGGGAAGATGCCCATAGGGAATTTTTATATAGGGTTGTTAATGATCTAGAACAATACAGACATAGTTCCGGTAGCTATCTAGAATGGGATGAAGGTTATAAGGCTACATTAAGTAAAAACGAGGGAGGCGAATGTTCGCTCCTTATAGAAAATGGTGATCCTGTTGTGGATATGCTTTATTCTATAAACTGGCTGCCCATGGCATTTATGCAGGCTTATTTTATAACAGGCGATAGTTATTTCAAGGATCTTTGGAAGAATATTTCAAAATTTATGATGGATGCTCAAATAAGCAGTAGTGATAATAAGCTAAATGGAGGTTGGGCAAGGGGATTGGATGTAGAGCTTATGGAGGTTTTTGCAAGTCCTTATGATGTAGGCTGGGGTCCATGGTCTATAGAATCCGGTTGGACTGTAGCTGAGATAGTTTCCGGTCTTATTGCAGGATGTCTTGAGGAGAAGCTTGCAAAATTTTATTAGAAGAGAGACCTATCTTTATACCATTGCATCTATGGTATAAAGATAGGTCTTTATGTATATGGCTCAAAAGGTGTATAATAATATAATAGAAGATAGAAAATAAAAAAGTACGGGAGTTTGTATGAAAGGGGCGACATAATGAAGATAGAGTTAACCAAAGAACAGTACAAAAGATTAGTAGAATTGGCATTTGCAGGCTCATGGATGATTAATTCATGGAGAGTAGGGGACGACCAACTTTTAGAATATGATGAAATAGTTAGGCATTTGTATTCATTTTATAAGGATTTTGAGGCTGATGATTTGATTCTGTATGATGAAAAAGATGATTTATATTTGCCTACTACAAAATTAGAAGATAAGATATTTGGCTTTGTAGATGATTATGACGATTATTCTTTTTGGGAGGAGCTATTAAGTAGAATAGCTCAAAGAGATGCAGAAAATAATCATGAAACCGTAACATGGGATAATAAAATGCAGTATGAAGAAAAATATCAAAAGGAATTTGAAACGCATGGTATTGAAAGGTTATATGTCGATTGGGGTAATAAAAAGTAATATATTGCGAAATGATATTGACTTAATACGCTATATTGCCTAAACTAAGATATATAAGTTTAAGGAAGGAGTAATTTAAGATGCCAGTTGTAGATTATGAAAAATATTGTAAGATGTTAGATAATGCATATAAAAATCACTATGCTTATCCGGCAATTAATGTATCATCATTGGAGACAGCAAATGCTGCTTTGAGGGGATTTGCAGAGGCAAAATCCGATGGTATTATCCAAGTATCCGTTGGAGGAGGCGCACATGCTTCCGGTTCTTGTGTAAAGGATAGCGCTTTAGGGGCCATTTCATTGGCTGAACATATCCATAGAATGGCAGAACAATATAATGTAGGTATTGCATTACATACTGACCATTGCAAACCTGAAAAATTGGATTCATTTGTATATCCATTGATAGCAGAAACCGAAAAGAGAAGGGCTAAAGGTGAAAAGAACCTATTTAATAGTCATATGTTTGATGGTTCTGAACTATCTGTAAGCAAAAATGTAGAAGTATCTACAAAATTATTAGAGCTTTGTGCAAAGAATCAAATTATATTAGAGGTAGAAGCAGGGGTAGTAGGTGGAGAAGAAGATGGTATGAATAATGAAGGCGTGTCAAAAGACAAGCTGTACACCACTCCGGAAGATATGCTTGAGTTTTATAGGGCACTTAGTAAAATCGAAAGTGGAAGATTTATGCTGGCTGCTACCTTTGGTAATGTTCATGGCGTGTACAAGCCTGGTAATGTAAAATTAAAACCAATAATACTAAAGGAAGGCCAGGATGCTCTAAAGGCAGAATATGGGGATGATGCCCACTATTATTTGGTATTCCATGGCGGTTCCGGTTCTAGCAAGGAAGAAATAGAAGAGACCCTTGAGTATGGTGTAATCAAGATGAACATAGATACGGATACCCAGTATGCATTTACAAGGCCTATAGTAGATCATATGTTTAAAAACTATGATGGGGTTTTGAAGATAGAAGGAGAAGTAGGTAACAAGAAAGTATATGATCCTAGATCATATTTGAAGGCTGGAGAGATTGGTATGGCAGAACGGATCAAGGAAGCTTGTAATGTATTGAGGTCAACCGGTAAGACCATCTTTGGTTGATTGTTTAGGGTTGCTAAAAATATACTTTAGGTATATAATATAGACAAGTTAATATAATATATTTAATGAGAGATTAGGAGACAGTTATGCAATAAGTTGGATACTTGTGCAGGCTGTCTCTTTCTTTTTTAAAATAAATTAGAAAGGGGTAATGTTAAAATGGTATTGGATAAGGACATAGTATGGGTGAATTTTGATAAAATGGAAAAGTTTATGGTGGATGTTTTTAAGGGAATAGGTGTGCCTGAGGAAGATGCAAAAATATGTGCTGACATTTTAATTACGGCAGATAAACATGGTATAGACTCACATGGTGTGAGCAGATTAAAACCCATATACTATGATAGGATAAAGCTAGGCATACAAAATCCAGTTACCGAGTTTGAAGTAGTACGGGAGGGTCCTACAACAGCTGTGGTAGACGGACATAATGGCATGGGTCATGTAATAGGCAAAAAATCTATGGAGCTTGCCATAGAAAAGGCTAAAAAATATGGTATGGGAATGGTTGCAGTAAGAAATTCTACACACTATGGGATAGCAGGATATTATTCTCTCATGGCAGTAAAAGAGGGAATGATAGGTATAACAGGGACCAACGCCCGCCCTTCCATTGCTCCTACCTTTGGAGTGGAAAATATGCTAGGCACCAATCCACTGACATTTGGCATGCCCTCGGATGAAGAATTTCCATTTGTTTTGGATTGTTCCACAGCAGTAGCCCAAAGGGGGAAAGTAGAATTATATGCAAGGGCCAATAAAGAATTGCCAGAGGGTTGGGTAATTGGACAGGACGGGAAGAGTAAAACTGACCCCAATCAGGTACTTAAGGATCTTGTGGCAGGTACTGCTGCGTTGGTACCATTAGGTGGTATAGGTGAAGAGACATCGGGCTATAAGGGATATGGATATGCGACTGTAGTGGAAATATTATCAGCTGCATTGCAGGGTGGAAAGTTTCTAAAAGATTTGACAGGTTTTGATGAAGAGGGCAATAGGGCGCCCTATAGATTGGGACATTTCTTTATAGCAATAGATGTAAGTGCATTTACTTCGTTGGAGAGTTTCAAAAAAACAACAGGTGAAATATTAAGGGCTCTACGTAATTCTAAAAAAGCACCAGGCTGTGATAGAATCTATACTGCATGGGAAAAGGAGTATTTGACGTGGTTAGACAGAAAAGACAAAGGTGTGCCTATTAATAAGTCCATTGCAAAGGAGATTCTAAAGGTTAAAGAAGAGCTTAAGTTAGATGATTATACATTTGGTTTTGAAGATAAGTGGAATGAATGACAAGAAAAGACCTCTGCATATGCAGAGGTCTTTTCTTGTCATAGTTTTTTGTAGCAGAACCACCAGTCGAAACATTCTATTTCTCCATTTTGAGCCTGCTCAAGGCGTTCTTTTGCTAGCTTTTCAGTAGCTACCGGGGGAATTATGACCTTATCACCGATTAGGGGGTTATTTGGCCAGTTTTCAGGAACGGCTACTTTATTTTTATCAGCAGTCTGTAATGCCTTTACGGATCTTAAGACTTCATCCACATTACGTCCCACCTCCTGCGGGTAATACATTATTAGTCTTACTACACCTTTATCATCTACTATGAATACAGCTCTTACGGTATTAGTACCTTTACTAGGATGTATCATGCCAAGTGCGGAAGCTGTTCTTCCCAATTCATCGGCGATGACTGGAAAAGGAACTTCTACATCGGTTTTATCCTTAATCCATTCAATCCATTTTATATGTGAAAACACTTGATCTACTGATAGACCAATAAGTTCAGTATTTAATTTCTTAAACTCGTCTGCCTTTTTTGAAAAGCTTACAAATTCAGTAGTACATACCGGGGTAAAATCTCCGGGGTGGCTAAATAGCACAAACCATTTTCCGGCATAATCATCAGGCAGTTTTTTTACTCCATGTGTAGTTACTACTTCCATGGATGGAAATTTTTCTCCTAATAGCGCCATTCTTTTTACATCTTCCATTGTGTAATCCTCCTCTTTATTATCAAATATATATGGAATTTGTTATTATTTTTTTATCCTATTATATAGCTAAACTATTTTTTATCGGTTATAATAAGTTTTTGAAGATTTTTTAGAAAAATTTTTAGACTGAATTTTTAGTTTGACATATGATATTCAGGTTATATATTATAGATACATTGAAATCGTCGATATAAAATATATAATAAACATTTACTGTCAATAGGAGGTATTATAGATGTATCAGTTTTCACCAAAAGGGGTTTGCTCAAGGGATATAAAATTCGATATAGTAGATGGCAGGATAACGAAGGTGCAATTTACAGGGGGCTGTAATGGAAATCTACAGGGTATTTCCAAACTAGTTGAAGGTATGGAGGTTGAAGAGGCGATAAAGAGGCTTTCAGGTATAAGATGCGGAAGTAAGTCTACATCTTGTCCAGATCAGTTTTCCAAGGCGCTTTTGCAATTTAAAGGGGCGGGAGTTTAATAAAGCTCCCGCCTTAGTGCTTGTATTGCCCTATTTTTTAGTCCCAGTACCGTTTTATAGTGTACCCCCCTTATACTGGCTATCTCTTTCAAACTTAATTCATTAAAAAAGTATAGTAAAATTACCTCCTTTTGTTTTTGTGACAGCCTATCTATGGCCTTATAAAGCATTTTAAAATCCTCTGTCTTTACATAAATATTCCATATGTCAGCATTTTCGTCTTCTAAAATATCTATATAAGTCAAAGCATCTTCATCACCTATGGATTTATCCAATGAAATCAGGGGACGATATTTTTTTGATATATTGAGCATGCCATAATAAAGTTTTGATTTTACATATGACAAAAATGGTACTTGAAGTTTTTCGTCGTAGCTTTTAATACAATCCATTATTATGATAACTGCTTCTTGGTATGCATCATCCCGTTCCATCTTATAGGCATAGCGATTTATAGCAGAACATATAAGGGGATTAAGCTTTCCTATAATATATTTAGATGCGTTGGTATCACCTTTTTTGGCCATTTTTACCAAATCCTTATACATATATTCCATGTGTATTCTCCTATGGCAAAGGGCCGGCCCTTTGATATAGTACTGTACAGCCAAATACAGCATATTATATGGTAGGGTAAATGAAAAAACACGCAGAGATGTTACTGAAGATCAAGGGAATAGCATTTGCAGATAAAAATGTGTTATTTATATAAAAAAGGATAGAACAGGTACTTATCAAACATACGTTCGATAAGTAATCATAAAAAATGCCCCACCGAAGGAACGGTGGGACGTTTATATCTAATATATTACTTTCCTATAAACATTTGAACAAACACATATCCATATTTAGAACTCTTTTGTACCCCTATACCTACATGTGTAAAATTGGGGTTTAGAATATTTTTTCTATGGCCATCGGAATTCATAAGCCCTACATGGGCCTTATCCACATTATTGTATCCTGCAATGTTTTCACCGGCTGCATAATATTTTATACCAAATTTTTTCATCATATCAAAGGGACTGCCATAGTTAGGGGATTCATGGGCAAAGTAGTTGTTGTCTACCATATCTTTAGCCTTTACATTTGCAACGTTTGCAAGTTCTATATCCCATGTAAGGGGTTTTACTCCCGCCTTGGTTCTCTCTTCGTTTATAAGCTCCAGCATTCTTGTTTGCTCTGTACTTAATCCTTGTGTAACAGGTTGAGATGGAGTCTCTTGCTTTGGTTGAGTAGTAGTTTCTGGTTTGGTTTCTGTCTTTGGCTGTGTGGTAGTTTCTTGTTTAGTCTCAGTTTTTTCTCCATCAGTTTGTGCAGCGTTTTTATTGCTGTTTACAGTATACCAATTATTATTTTTATAAACTATGTCCCATATATTTCCTTGCCTAGTAATAGTTATAATAGGCAAATAAGTACCTGTATATGATTTAATATTTAAAGTAGGACATGATCTTATTATCGTTTGGGACGTTTGATAATTACAAGCAGCGAGTGCACTTTCGTTAATTCCTGGGAGTCCATTGCCTACAAATAATACACCTATTAACAATACTGATAATATAGCTACAATTTTCTTTTTCATATGCGACCTCCAAAATATTAATATTATTACAAAATGATATAAAATTTATTTCATTTTGTAATGTCATTTTAACATATCTGTAACATCTTTTCATTATATAATTTATGGAATTTAAGTTACTTTATTGTTTTGAAATTACGAATTGAAGTTAGGTTATAATATAATTGAAATCAGTCAAGAGATATGGTAAAGTCAAAAGTATAAATAATAAGTAAACGAATTGGAGAGTTACTGATGCGAGATAATAAAATATTAATGGTAATAGACGGAAACAGCCTTATGCATAGGGCTTTTTATGCAATCCCTCCCCTTAGTACAAAAAAGGGTATATATACAAATGCGGTATATGGATTTATGAATATGCTATTTAAGCTTATAGAAGAATATCATCCTGAATACATCGGGGTGGCCTTTGATAGGAAGGCGCCTACATTTAGACATAAGGAGTACAAGGAATACAAAGGCACTAGACAAAAAACGCCTGAAATACTAGTACCCCAATTTGATACATTAAAAAAGCTCCTATCAGCTATGAATATAGCCATATATGAACGGGACGGCTATGAAGCGGATGATATTCTAGGTACGTTTGCCCGCATAGCTGGGGAAAAGGGCATGAAGGCATATTTAGTTACTGGGGATCGTGATGCTTTGCAGCTTATAGATGAAAATGTAAATGTGCTTATGACTAAGAAAGGGATAACGGATATAAGGATATATGATGAAAAGGCTTTACATGAGGACTATGGCATTACCCCTGCACAGGTAATAGAGATGAAATCCCTTATGGGGGATAGCTCTGACAATATCCCCGGTGTACCTGGGGTGGGGAAAAAGACTGCATTTAAACTTATAAATAAGTACGGTACTTTAGAGAATGTATACGCGCATATAGACGAGATATCTGGGAAAAAGCTCAAAGAGAATTTAGAAAAATACAAGGCTCAGGCATTTTTGAGTAAAAGACTTGCTACCATAATCAAGGATGCACCGGTTGATATAAGTATTGCTGATTGCTGCTATGATATTCCAAACTCTTTAGAGTTAAAGGAACTGCTAATGGAATTAGAATTTAGCAGTATATTAAGTAGGTTGGATTTTGATATGAAATCGGAAAGTGAAAAGCCGGATATAAAGCGCCCTAAAACTGTTATAAATATAGAAGATGCTAGCTCACTTAAAGATGTATTGTCTTCTATTAAGGCGGGAGATACGATAGCACTCCTTGTTGAGGATGATGGGTTGAGCATCGCAAGTAATAAAGATAGGGTATATATGGTACCTATAACGCATAATCTCATAGACATGGGGCTTAACTATAATGAGGTAATGGATATTTTAAAATCAATTTTAGAAGATAGGGATGTAAAGAAGATAACCCATGATGCAAAAAAATTAATGGTAAAACTTTCTAAGGAAGGTATTTGTCTTGATGGAGTATATTTTGATACATTTATAGCGGCATATCTAATAGAATCTACCAAGGAGAAATATGATATGGCCCAGCTTATGTATGACTATACAGGATTGAATATAGATAGGGTTGATGCCTCGGATATACTTATTCTATATACCGCTATGAAGCATATCCTAAAGGAACATGATATGTTCACGCTCTATGAACAGGTGGAACACCCACTGATTACCGTGCTTGCACAAATGGAAATAGAGGGCTTTAAGGTGGATAAAAATATATTAAGGGAACTTGATAAGGAGTTTACAGAAAGTTTAAATACTTTGACGTCGGAAATATATGATCTGGCGGGAGAAGAGTTTAATATAAATTCACCAAAACAGCTAGGCGTAATACTGTTTGAAAAATTAGATCTGCCTGTTATAAAACGTACCAAGACGGGATATTCTACCAACATAGAAGTTTTAGAGCAATTGCAGGGACAGCATCCCATTATAGATAAGGTAATGGACTATAGGCAGATAATGAAGTTAAAATCTACCTATGTGGACGGACTATTGGCTGTAATAGATCCTGAAGATGGCAGGATACATTCCAGCTTTAACCAGACAGTAACGGCTACAGGCAGGATAAGCAGTACCGAACCAAATCTTCAAAATATTCCGGTCAAGGTAGAGCTTGGAAGGCAAATACGGCGGGTATTTGTAGCGAGCAGTGATGATCATGTGCTTTTAGATGCGGATTATTCTCAGATAGAACTTAGGGTGCTTGCCCATATATCAGAAGATCCTACTTTTATTGAGGCATTTAAAAACAATCAGGATATACATGCCAGAACCGCTTCTGAGATATTCAATGTATCTATTGACGAAGTAACACCTGAGCAAAGGGGTAGCGCTAAAGCAGTAAACTTTGGAATAGTATATGGTATAAGCGATTTTGGCCTGGCTAGAAATCTAAATATAAGCAGAAATCAGGCAAAGACTTATATAGAAAGTTATTTTGCTAGGTATCCAATGGTAAAGGAATACATGGATAATGTAGTTCATGAAGCCAAGTTAAAAGGATATGTTACCACGCTTATGGGAAGGAGAAGGAATCTTCCTGAGCTAAATTCAAGAAATTTCAATATTCGGTCATTTGGTGAGCGGGTAGCCATGAATACACCTATACAAGGGACTGCTGCCGATATAATAAAGGTGGCTATGAACCGGGTATTCTATGAGTTAAAAAAAAGACAGTTGAAATCTAAACTCATACTTCAGGTACATGATGAGCTTATAGTAGATACCCACAAGTCTGAATTGGATGAAGTTAGGGATATTGTGAAGACGGAGATGCAAAATGCAATGGAACTGAGGGTACCTCTAGTAGTTGATATAGGGGTAGGATATAGCTGGTATGATGCAAAATAGGGGGGCATATAATATGAAGGTAATAGGTCTTACCGGGGGCATTGCCTGTGGCAAGAGCACAGTGTCTTGCATTCTTAAAGAATTAGGTGCTGCTATAATAGATGCTGATGAGATAGCCAGGCAGATAATAAAGCCTGGTAGACCGGCACTTGGGAGTATTATAGATACCTTTGGGGATGAGTACCTAAGGATAGATGGAGGGCTTGATAGAAAAAAATTAGGAGATCTAGTTTTTAGTCAGCCTGAAGCTCTTAAGCTTTTAAACTCAATAGTACATCCGGCTATAGTAGAAGAGATAAAAAATACTATCATAAGACTAAAAGGATGCACTAAATACAAGGCTATAGTGGTGGACGCAGCCCTTTTGATAGAAACTGGATTAACTGAGCTAGTAGATGAGGTATGGGTAGTTTCTGTACCATATGACATACAACTTTCAAGGCTTAAAAAGAGGAATAATTTAACATTCAAAGAGGCTAGAGATAGAATTGAAAGTCAGATGGCTGATAGTGAGAGGCTTAAGTATACAGATAAGATAATAGATAATTCCAAAAGTATGGAAGATACAAGGGAACAGGTATTAAAATTATGGCATGAGAGTATCTTATAGGTTTGGGGGGAATAAATGAGACATGCAGAAGGTATTGAGGATGATTAAATATATATTACTTTTTACTACGCTGGCATTGATATGCATCTATGCCGTGTATAATTCTTCCTGGTTTCAGAGAAAAATATATCCTTTAAATTATAAGGATTATATAGTAAAATATTCAGAGGAGTATGAATTAGATCCCTATCTAGTTATGTCCGTAATATGGGCTGAAAGTCGGTTTGAGCCTTCTGCTACTTCCCACAAAGGGGCAGCGGGTCTTATGCAGCTTATGCCGGATACGGCAAAATGGGCAGCAAAAAAAATGGGGATGAAAGATTATAGTGATGAAATTATCTATCAGCCTGAAGTTAATATACGTCTAGGATGCTGGTATTTAAATAACCTCTCTAGACAATTTGATGGCAATGTAGAGTTGATGCTGGCGGCATATAATGGCGGGAGCGGGAATGTAAGAAAATGGCTTGGCAACAAACAATTTAGTGCTGATGGACAAAAATTGGATAATATACCCTTTGAAGAGACTAAAAATTATGTGTCAAAGGTATTGAATGTGTATAATAGATATAAAAAATTGTACAGGATTTAGGAGAGAAGGATATGGGAAAAAGGCTTTTAATGCTTTTTATGGCTATATATATGGCAGTATTGCCCGGTTGTGTAGCAAAAACTATAAGCGTAGAAGAACAGCAGCCTCTTTTGGAGCAGTCCAATAAGAATAAAAGTGAACAAGCGGAAGAAACTGTACCTAAAAAAGGTGGAACGCTTACTATACCACTAGTCCAGCCAGATGTATTTAACCCCCTTATGACAAAATCAAAGGATATGGTAAACTTCCTTGGACTTATATTCGAAGGGGTAATGAGGTATGACCAGAATCAAAAGCCGCAGCCATGCCTTGCAGAAAGCTATGAGGTATCTGAAGATGGCACCATATGGACATTTCATCTTCGTAAGGGTGTAAAATGGCATGATGGCACGCCCTTTACAAGTCAGGATGTAAAGTTTACATTTGATATTTTGAGATCGGGTACATTAAATAGCTTTTATCAAAATGGAATATATGCAAATACTTATATACAGGATCTTGTACCTAAAGATGACTACACTATATGTTTGAATTTGAATTTTCCTATTAGCAATGCACTTGATATAATGACTTTCCCAGTAATTCCAAAAGCAGTATATGAATCTGTATTGCCAGGCGCAGGTATAGAGAATATAGTTCCAATAGGTACGGGAAAATATAAGATGGAATCGACCATTTCAATTGAAGATGGGGAGATACGACTTGTAAGGAACAATGACTGGTGGGGCAAATCGCCATTTATAGATACTATCCTGGTAAGGATTTATGAGGATAATGACAAGGCTAGGGCGGCTTTTCAGACAGGAAGCATAGATTTGGTGGATACAGAGGTGGTTTTCACAAATATATATGAACAAGAACCAGATGTAAGACTTTATAGATATCTTACATCTAAGTATGATTTTTTAGCATTTAACTTAAGAAGTCCTTTATTCAGCGATGCAAAGGTGAGAAAGGCTCTTGCATATGCCATAGATCGCAAGGAAATAATGTCCATGGTTTTTTTGAATAATGGTCAGGCGGTAGACGTGCCTATTAATCCTAGTTCATGGTTATACGATAGTAGCTATAGGATCTATGACTATGATCCGGAGAAGGCAGTTTTTATGCTGAAAGAAGCTGGCTGGAGTGATAGTGATGGCGATGGGATACTGGATAAGGATATTGGAGGGGAAAAGGTAAATTTTAAATTTACCATAAAAACAAACGAAGATAATGATGAGCGGAGAGAAACTGCCCTTCTTATAAAGAGACAACTAGGAGAGATTGGTATACAGGTGGATGTAGAGCCTGTTCCTTGGCAGGAGATACAGGGAGATCATATACCTAAAGGATCTTTTGACGCCATACTTATGGGATATTATCTATCGGTATTTCCAGATTTGGAGTTTATACTCCATTCAAGTGGTGAGCAAAATTTTATAAAGTATACCCATCCTGAACTCGATGGTCTTATATTCCAATCAAAGACAATATATAATGAAGAAGAGCTAAAGGATGCATATAGGCAAATGCAAAAGCTTATAAGCATTGAAATGCCCATTATGAGTCTATATTTTCGTACAGCTTGTTTAGTTACTAAGGACAAGATAGGTGGAATAGGAATTCCAAGGGAATTAGATATATATGGGGGCATCGAAGAATGGTATATTAAGAGATAAAAGTTTTTTTGAAAAAGGCTTGACAATAGAATATCTGCTATGTATAATATGATTTGTGACCAAAAAATGCGGAAGTGGTGGAATCGGCAGACACGCTACTTTGAGGGGGTAGTGAACGATAGTTCATAGGGGTTCAAGTCCCCTCTTCCGCACCACTAAAAAGTCAGGGAATTTTATTCTCTGACTTTTTTTGTACCTGGAAAAAATTTTATGCCGGTGCATATATGTTGTAGTCTATGGGGAAGTATATAAGTATTAAATTAAGTTTTACTTTATGGAGGGATATCAACTTGAGTAAGTATATATTTCAAAGAATACCCACCCATGTAGGTGTAATTCCAGACGGCAACAGGAGATGGGCAGAGCGCAACGGCATGTCAAAGGAAAAGGGATATGATTATGGTATAGCTCCGGGATTTAGACTTTATGAAATGTGTATAGAACAGGGCATACAAGAACTTACATTATATGGATTTACGCAGGATAATACAAAGCGCCCTGTTATTCAGCGCAAGGCTTTTCAAAAAGCGTGTGTAGATGCGGTAGGTACTTTGGCCAACAGAGATGCAGATCTATTGGTGGTAGGTAATACTAAGTCTCCGATGTTTCCAAAGGAACTGTTGCCATATACAAAAGAACGGGTAAGATTCGGGAAGGGGCTTATAAAGGTAAATTTTCTTGTGAATTATAGTTGGCAATGGGATTTACATCAAGCCATCTCTGCAATAAACAATGGGCAAGTACTAAAGACGGGTAGAAATATAACTGATCTTATAGGGTCATCACAAATATCCAGGGTGGATCTAATGGTAAGATGGGGTGGAAGACGGCGCCTTAGTGGTTTTTTACCAGTACAGAGCATATACTCTGATTTTTATGTATTAGAGGCCCTTTGGCCTGATTTTAAGGATGTCCATTTTTTAGATGCCCTTAGATGGTATCAGAAGCAGGATATAACCCTTGGTGGTTGATTATATATGAAACGTGCATTGTTTATTTTAATATCAGGACTTGTAACTGGATTATGCAATGGACTCTTTGGCGCTGGGGGAGGTATGGTGGCAGTACCTGCTATGATACATATTTTGGATATGGATGAGCATGAAGCCCATGCTACTGCTTTGGCAGTTATATTTCCCCTCTCCATTATAAGTACTATTATATACTTTAAGAGCCGATTGGTTGCATGGGATATAACATGGAAGGTAGCTTTAGGAAGTACAATAGGCGGTTTTATTGGGGCAAAACTGCTTAAAAAGATTCCTGCCAACATACTAAGAAAGATATTTGCCATATTTATGATTGCAGCAGCTGTAAGGATGATAATATAGATGCTTTTGTTTTTTATAGGACTTGCTTCGGGTGTAATAAGTGGCATGGGGATAGGTGGAGGCACTATTTTAATTCCTACTTTGATTTTCTTAGTCGGTTTAGAACAGCATATGGCCCAGAGTGTGAATTTAATGGCTTTTTTTCCAACGGCTATTATAGCTATTATCATTCATACTAAAAATAAGTATGTAAGATATAAAACGGCTTTTTATATAGTATTAGGTGGTATTGCTGGGGCAATAATAGGTTCAAACATTGCCGTATCTATTTCTGCACAGAGACTTAGACGCTTTTTTGGGATATTTTTACTTGCTATGGGTATATATGAATTTTTTCGTAAGAACTAAAATTAAAAAAATTTCGTAAAATCTTGTATATATATGTTATAATTATATACGCATCTTTATATACTTTAACTCCACCCTATTAGGGCTGGAGTTAAAGTATGTTAGGATAAATATGGGAGTATTAGTATCAAGGAAGGAAGGTGTTTGGATTGAGCACTAGTAGGCTTTCATTTAAAGGTGGAACCCATCCTCCAGATGGGAAAGCCTATACTGCAGCTAAAGCTATAGAGAAGGCGGGAGTACCGGAATTACTCACAATACCATTACAGCAGCATATAGGTACACCTTGTGAGGCAGTGGTAAAAGTAGGCGATAAGGTCAAAATGGGTCAAGTAATAGGAGAGGCAAAGGGATTTGTAAGTGCGCCGATCCATTCAAGTGTATCGGGAACAGTAAAGAGTATCAGTCTGGCTCCCCATCCGGTATCAGGTCAGGCCATGGCTGTTATTATAGAAAACGATGGGCAGGATACTGTATGGGAAGGATTAAAACCGGCTGATATAGAATCAATGTCATCCGATGAGATAAAGAAGTTCATATTGAATTCTGGTATTGTGGGCATGGGTGGTGCTACATTTCCTACCCATGTAAAATTATCTCCGCCTCCAGAAAAAGAGATAGATATGGTCATTTTAAACGGTGCTGAATGTGAACCGTATTTGACTGCAGACCATAGATTGATGTTAGAGCAGCCGGAGGATATAGTATATGGCTTGAGGGCTATAATGAAGGCATTGGGAGTATCAAAAGGATATATAGGTATAGAGGATAACAAACCAGATGCAATAGCATCTATGCAAAAGGCGGTAGAAGGAATTGACGGTATCGAGGTATCAATCCTTAAGACCAAGTATCCACAAGGGGCTGAAAAACAACTTATATATGCCATTACAAAACGACAGGTACCTTCAGCAGGATTACCAATGGATGTGGGTGTAGTTGTTAACAATGTAGGGACGGCCCATGCAATAGCAAGAGCCATAAAGACCGGCATGCCACTTGTTGAAAGGGTAGTGACGGTATCTGGTAGGGGTGTAGATGAGCCAAAGAATTTATTGGTGCGTATTGGCACTTTATTCTCATATCTAGTGGATCGATGTGGCGGCATAAAAGAAGGAGCGGCCAAAGTAATTTCAGGAGGTCCGATGATGGGATTGGCCCAATATACTTTGGATGTGCCAGTTACAAAAGGGACTTCGGGTATACTGGTATTTACAGAGGAAGAGGCCCAGGTTCCGCCTATGCAGGCTTGCATAAGGTGTGGAAAATGTGTTGAGGTATGTCCTATAAATCTTTTGCCTCTTACCATATCATCATATGCATTGCATGATAGGTTTGAAGAATGTGAGGATCTTCATGCCCTTGATTGTATAGAATGTGGAAGCTGCTCATATATATGTCCTGCCAAACGGCCACTGCTCCCATCTATACGCATGGCGAAACGTGAAATTATAATTGAACGCAAAAAGGGAGCGAATAAATAACTTGTTTAGGGGGTAATTTAATGAGCGATTTTGTGGTGTCATCATCCCCGCACATACGGTCAAATCAGTCGGTAGAGCGAATAATGCTTGATGTTATAATATCACTTTTACCAGCTGGTGTGATGGGGATATACTTTTTTGGAATTAGGGCTTTATGGATTATTTTATTATCGGTTGGCACAGCGGTAGTTGCCGAATGGGCAATGCAAAGGCTTTTAAAAAAGCCAGTTACTATTGGAGATTTAAGTGCAATTGTTACAGGATTACTATTAGCATATAATCTGCCTCCATCCGTGCCGTGGTGGATTCCAGTTATAGGATCTTTTATAGCGATTGCCCTTGTCAAACAGCTATTTGGAGGATTGGGTCAAAATTTTATGAATCCTGCATTGGCTGCTAGGGCAATATTACTGTCTGCATGGCCAGTACAGATGACCTCATGGGTAATTCCAGGAGCTGATGCTATGACGACTGCTACGCCCCTTGCCATATTGAAGGGGGCAGAAGGAATCAAAGGAACGCTACCACAATTTGATCAGGTGCTTATAGGTAATATAGGGGGATGTATTGGTGAAACTTCAGCACTAGCACTCCTTTTGGGGGCTGCATATCTATTTTATAGAGGTGTAATAAACTGGCGGATTCCATTTACCTATATAGGTACGGTAGCTTTTATGACCTGGATGCTAGGAGGCCCGGGGTTATTTCAGGGTAATGGAATATATAATATCTTTGCAGGTGGACTTATTCTGGGGGCTTTTTACATGGCAAATGATTATGTAACCTCACCAGTTACTCCTAAAGGTCAGATTATAATGGGCATAGGTTGTGGAATAATTACGTCTATTATAAGGCTTTATGGCGGATATCCTGAAGGTGTAAGTTATTCTATCCTTGTAATGAATATTGTTACCCCACTTATAGATAAATATACTGTTCCATCTATATTTGGTAAAGTGGAGGTGAGGGCCTGATGAATGATGCATTAAAACTAGGACTTAAGTTACTTGCTATAACTGCTGTAGCAGCATTGGCCCTTGGACTTACTAATATGGCTACCAAGGACCCAATTTTAAATCAAAGGGCACAGGCAGAGCTAGAAAATATGATGGATGTTTTGCCAGGGGCTCAAGAATTTGAGAATATAGATATAAAAAAAGATAGTATTAGCAATGAAAAAGCGACAATACAGGAGATAAACGAGGGCAAGGACAGCAATGCTAATCTGATGGGGTATGCGTTTAAATTAACTACAAAGGGCTTTGGCGGGGAAGTTGAAGTTATAGTAGGTATAGATAAAGATGGCATAGTACAGGGTATAAGAATAGGTAACCATGGCGAAACCCCCGGGCTCGGTGCCAAGGCTGTAGAACCGGCATTTCAAGATCAGTTTAAGGGTAAATCATCGGATAGTGCAATAGATGTAATAAAAGCATCTCCAAAGGATAATGAAATACAGGCAATAACTGGTGCTACCATAACATCCAAGGCTGTAACTAGTGCTGTTAATCTGTCTAGTGAGTATTTTACAAATGAGCTCAAAGATGGGGGTGGACAAAAATGAAGTTATCTAAGGTATTTACAAATGGTATGATAAATGAAAACCCTACCTTTAGATTGGTACTGGGTATGTGTCCTACGCTGGCGGTAACTACGGCAGCGGTAAACGGCATTGGCATGGGATTGGCTACTACGTTTGTATTGGTAGGTTCAAACCTTGTAATATCCCTTTTGAAGGATTTTATTCCTTCAAAAATTCGTATTCCTTCATATATAGTTATAATTGCTACTTTTGTTACTATAATAGGCATGGTTATGGAGGCGTATGTACCTGCACTTTATGATAGCCTTGGTATATTTATACCCCTTATAGTAGTTAACTGTATAATACTGGCTCGAGCAGAGACTTTTGCTTCAAAAAATACACCCCTTCCTTCTATTATGGATGGGTTGGGAGTCGGCATGGGATTTACATTATCCCTTACTTTGCTCGGTTCAATAAGGGAAATATTTGGTGCTGGCACATGGTTTGGCATGAAGGTTATGCCTCAAAATTTTCAGCCAGTGCTCATAATGATATTGCCTGCTGGTGCTTTTATTACACTTGGGCTGCTTCTAGGACTCTTTAACAAAATGATGGCAAAGCCCAGTAAGAAGGGGGATGCATAATATGGGTTATTTCGGCAAGCTTATGTTGCTATTTATAAGCTCTATACTAATAAATAATGTGGTACTAGCCCGTTCTTTAGCAATATGTCCATTCTTAGGTGTATCAAAGCGAGTTAATACGGCACTTGGAATGGGTACGGCAGTTACATTTGTAATAGCCCTTGCATCGGTTATCACATATATTGTATATTATGCCATATTGGTTCCGTTGGGTATTGAGTACATGCAGATTGTAGCTTTTATATTGGTAATAGCGGCACTTGTGCAATTTATAGAGATGGTTATTCAAAAGAGCAGTCCAACCCTTTACAAGGCATTGGGAGTTTATCTGCCCCTTATTACTACAAATTGTGCCGTGCTGGGGACTGCAATTATAAATATACAAGAAGAATATGATCTATTGCAAACCCTTGTGAATGGTGTAGGCATAGGGCTAGGATTTACCTTGGCAATAGTATTATTTGCAGGGATAAGAGAGCGTCAGGAGTTAGCAGATATTCCGGAGCATTTACAGGGATTTCCTATTGCACTTATAACTGCAGGCCTTATGTCCATAGCTTTTATGGGATTCCAAGGACTCATAAAATAGAGGAGGAGAGCGGATGGTAAAGGAAATATTATGGCCTATAGTCAGTTTAGGGGGATTGGGATTTTTATTCGGTGCTGGATTGGCCATTGCAAATAAAAAGTTTGGAGTGGCTTCGGATCCTAAGGTAGATGCTGTAAGAGAAGTATTGCCTGGAGCCAACTGTGGTGCATGCGGATATCCAGGATGTGACGGCTTTGCAAGTGCAGCGGTAAAGGGTGAGGCACCTCCTGATGGTTGTACCGTTGGTGGAGGGCCGGTTGGTCAAAAGGTGGCAGCAATATTAGGCATGGAAGTAGAAGAAAAAGAGCCTACTGTAGCTAGAGTAATGTGCAATGGCGATTGCCAAAGTGCAAAAAATAAATATGAATATGATGGTATACAGGATTGTGTAGCTGCTTCTATGTTGTCCGATGGTCCAAAGTCATGTCGATTTGGCTGTATGGGGCTGGGCAGTTGTGTAAAGGCATGTCCATTTGATGCTATACACGTGATAGATGGTATAGCAGTAGTAGATGAAGAAAAATGTACCTCATGTGGCAAATGCGTAGTGGCGTGTCCTAAGGGCATAATACGAATAGTGCCTAAATCCAACAAGGTGCATGTACTATGTATGTCAAAGGATGCTGGAAAGATTGTACGAACTAATTGTGATGTGGGATGTATAGGGTGTAGGATGTGTACCAAAGTATGTCCTACAGAGGCAATAAAGGTAAATAATAATTTAGCTTCCATAGATTATAGTAAATGTATAAATTGCGGCAAGTGTGCTGAAAAATGTCCAACAAAGGCTATATATATTAAAAGTGAAGCTCAATAAGCTAAAAAAGGCGGTAAACAGGTATTTGTTTACCGCCTTTTTTAGCTTATTGAGCATATATTTTATATTTTGTATATTGACAATTTAATATATAGTATCAAAATTGACAAAATGCAAATGCTAGTTTTTATATTTTGGATATCTATCCTTTATTTTAATCATTTACTTTATACGCATTTAATAATATCATAAAGTTACAAGGCGCGCCAAACAAATTATAATTCATTTAAAAATAGTTTTAATAAAAATGATTTTTAGGAGGGGAAACATCTTATGAAAAAGTTTAAAAAGGTATTATCTATCTTACTTATCTGTATGTTAGTAGCATCATTATCCGTAGGATGCGGCAAGCAGGGTAAGGATTCAAGTTCAGATGCAACAACAGATGGTTCCAATAAGGATGTAACTGATTCTAAAGATAATGCAAGTGTAGATGGTAAAATTACAGATAAACCTGTAAAACTTACCTATTGGTCAGTTATGAGTGAGTATGTAACAGCTAGTGCAGCAACATTAGCAGAGACGGAGCTATATAAGGAATTAAAAAATCGAACAGGTGTAGAGATCGAGTTCTTACATCCTCCAGTGGGTCAGGACAAAGAGCAGTTCAATCTCATGATAGCTTCAGATGAATTACCGGATCTTATAGAATATACGTGGTTAGAGTATCCTGGTGGTCCTGAAAAGGCGCTGGAAGATGGAGTTATCGTTGAATTAAACGATTTGATAGATAAAAATGCCCCAAATCTAAAAAAAATATTAGATTCTGATGAAACTATTGATAAATCAATAAAGACAGACAGTGGTAAATACTACATGTTCCCATTCCTTCGTGGGGATGAGAGTTTGATGGTGTGGTGTGGACCTATAATGAGAAAGGACTGGTTGGACGAACTTGGGCTTGAAGTGCCTACTACTATAGATGAATGGCATACAACCCTTACAGCATTTAAAGAGAAAAAGGGCGCAACTGCTCCCTATTCATTCCTTCCATGGCATTTAACTACTACAGGAAATATAATGAGTGCATTTGGTACATTACCTGGATTCTATCAAGAAAATGGAGAAATAAAATATGGACCAATACAACCTGAATATAAGGATTATCTAGCCGAGATGAGCAAGTGGTATGGAGAAGGCCTATTGGATCCAGATTATTCAGCACAGGACGGCAAGTCTTATGATGCTAAGATTACAGGTGGAAAGACGGGCGCTTTTATAGCTCCTGTAGGCGGCGGTATGGGACGGTATCTCACTATGGCAAAGGATCAGGATCCTAAATTTGATTTAGTAGGTGTTCCTTATCCTACATTGAAAAAGGGTGATAAGCCCATATTTGGACAAAAGGATTTCCCATTGACACCTCAAGGCTTGGTAGCAATAACACCCGCTTGTAAAGAAAAGGAAATTGCAGCTAAATGGCTTGATTATGGTTATAGTGAAGAAGGACATATGCTATTCAACTTTGGTATAGAAGGCGAAAGCTATGAGATGGTGGATAATTATCCAAAATATACAGAGAATATAACCAAAAATCCTGATGGACTATCGTTTGCAGAAGCAATGGCTAAATATGCCCGTGCCTGCTATAATGGACCATTTGTTCAGGATAAGAGATATTTTGAGCAATATACACCATTTGAGTCACAGCTAGAGGCAGTAAAGACATGGTCTGAAGCAGATGACAAGATGAGAATACCTCCTATTACTCCTACTTCTGAAGAAAGTGAAAAGTTGGCTTCCATAATGAACGAGGTAAGTACGTATGTAAGCGAGATGGAACTTAAGTTTATAATGGGCCAGGTTTCATTGAATGATTTTGATAAATATGTAGAAGATGTAAAGAAAATGGGCATAGAGGATGCTATAAAAATTGAAAAGGATGCCCTTGAAAGATTCAATAATAGATAATTTGTGGGGGGTATATACCCCCCTGTTATCTCCTATACTAAAAATCTTATTTAATGGTAAGGAAAGGAGGCCCTATTATAATGGCAGTTAATAATATAGATACTACTACAGTGCATATAAGGGGAAGTTTAAAACAGGAATCATTTTGGCAAAGATGGAAAAAGGAAATAATAAGTCATAAATACCTATATATAATGGCTATACCGGTGTTTCTCTATTATCTTATATTTCACTATTTCCCCATGTATGGTGCTATAATAGCATTTAAGGATTTTTCCCCCGGTAAGGGTATAATGGGCAGTCCCTGGGCGGGAGTTAAACACTTTAAGAATTTCTTTGAAAGTGTATACTTTGGCAGGGTGGTATCAAATACTTTGCTTATAAGTTTGTATTCATTGGTATTTGGATTTCCGGCTCCTATAATTTTGGCATTGCTGATAAACGAGATCTCTAATATGAAATTTAAAAAGACTGTACAAACTATTAGCTATCTGCCACATTTTATTTCCTTGGTAGTTGTATGTGGTATGCTCAAAGAGTTTGTTGCTCGAGATGGTCTTATAACAGATTTGGTAGTGATGCTTGGAGGAGAACGGGATAACCTATTGATGAAGCCAGAATTATTTAGAACCATATATATATCCAGTGGAATTTGGCAGCATATTGGATGGGATTCAATAATATACCTGGCTGCACTAACTGGAATAGATCAAGAATTATATGAAGCTGCATGGATGGATGGCGCGAGTAAATGGAAACAGACACTGCATATTACTCTACCTGGCATTGCTCCAACCATTATAATTTTGTTTATACTGAGAATAGGACAGATAATGAATGTAGGATTTGAAAAGATTATACTGTTGTATAACCCTGCAACAATGGAAACGGCAGATGTTATATCGTCGTTTGTATATAGAAAAGGTTTGTTGGATTTTAGCTATAGTTATAGTGCAGCAGTAGGACTTTTTAATTCAGTTATAAACTTTACATTAGTTATATTGGCTAACTGGATAAGTAAAAAATTCAGTGATGTTAGTTTGTGGTAGGGAGGAGGATTTATATGGCTATAAAAAAGACAAAGGGCGAAAAGATTTTTCAAGTGGTGAATGCGATACTGATGGTCATACTCATTATAATTACATTGTATCCCATATTGTATGTAGCATTTGCATCTTTAAGTAAACCGTCGGAGCTTATTCAGCATCAAGGTATATTATGGAAACCATTGGGTTTTAGTATAGAGGCATATAAGATGGTATTTAAAAATCCAATGATATCTATAGGGTATCAAAATACGCTGTTTTATGTAGTAGTTGGTACTGCCTTTAATATATTGCTTAGTTGTCTAGGTGCATATATACTGTCTCGTAAAGGATTATATATCAAGAAATTCCTTACCGTGTTTATAATATTTACCATGTATTTTGGTGGTGGACTCATACCATTTTATTTATTGGTTAAAAAACTCGGACTCACTAATACAAGATGGGCACTTATAATTCCAAGGGCTATAAATACCTGGAATTTGATAGTTATGAGAACTGCATTTGCAAGTGTACCAGATAGCTTGGAAGAATCAGCAAGAATAGATGGTGCAGAGGATTTCTCAATATTGTTTAAAATAATATTGCCACTAGTTATGCCAACCATAGCAGTAATGGTTTTGTTTTACGCAGTTGCACATTGGAATGGATGGTTTGATGCTATGGTATTCTTAAGAAAAAGAGAATTATATCCTGTTCAGCTTATATTGAGAGAGATACTCATATCCAACGATACTAGCAGCATGATGTTTAATGTTAGTGGTGTAGATAAGGAACCTGTAGGCGAGACTATAAAATATGCAACTATAATAATAACTACTTTGCCCATATTATTTATATATCCATTCCTCCAGAAATATTTTGTAAAGGGCATCATGGTTGGTGCGGTGAAAGGTTGAGTATTTGTGATTGAATAGGCTATATACTTTTGATATAATATTTACTGTAAAGAGTGATTATTATATAAGGGGCAAAGTGCATTGGGGAGATTAAAGATTAAGCATTTTAATAGAAATAGTGTGTTTTTTTCATGGGTTTTATCCTATATTTCAATACTACTTATACCTTTGGTGATAAGTAGTATTGTCTATGTCCAGTCTACCCACATAATAGAAAATGAGATAAATCGGGCCAATAAGGCAATTTTGAGGCAAACACAGCAGGCTATTGATGGGCATTTACAAGATGTACAAAAATTAGCACTGCAGATAGCATTTAATCCTAGAGTACAGGGTTTTATGTATACTAGACCGCCTTTAAAAACATCAAACCGCTATACAGCCAATCAAATTTTTAAGGATTTAAATTCATATAAGCCTGCAAATAGTATGGTAAAAAATATGTATATATATTTTAAGTATTCAGATTTTATAATAGCGGATGTGTCCATATATGAGCCGGGTTTATTCTATGAGGTACATTATGACAATGATGATATTACGTATCAAGAATGGCATAAAATCTTAAACGATAAATATGATGGTAACTTTATACCAAATCTTTTTATTAAATCACCATCTTCTAAGCAAATAACGTATGTAAAATCTCTTCCTATGGGCAAGATGGGGGATATGTTGGCTAATATCATTATAGATCTAGACAGTAGCCGATTTGAGGGTATCGTTAGAAATATAAAGTGGCTGGACAAAAGTGCGGTATGTGTAATAGACAATCAAAATGAGATGATATCGTCTGTAAATTATCCTGAAACACCCCTTACAATTTCGTATGATGCCCTGGAAGGGGAGGAAGGGCTTATATATAGCACCATGGCAAATGAAAAGGTGGTAATATCCTATATCTCATCCAATGCTACTGATTGGAAATATATCTCAATAACTCCTGTAAGTATATTTATGGAGAAGGCAAAATATATCAAAAGGTTAACCATAATTAGCCTTATTCTATCTGTGATGATAGGAGGCATAGTAGCTTATTTTTTATCCAAAAAAAACTACGATCCTTTGGCCCAGATTATAGGGGTATTAGGAAGCAAATTGGGCTTGACGTTGGATACTGAATATAATGAGTATAATTTTATAAACCAGGCAATATCAGATACACTTAATGAAAATCAGCTGATGAGTGAAAGGCTGGAAAATCAGCAGGACATAATAAAAAACAATTTTTTGGTAAAATTGCTAAAAGGTCAAGTGGAAGATATGTCCTCATCCCTTGATATATATTTCCCTTTTGATAATTTTATGGTTGTATTAATATATATAGATCATTTTGATGAACTGTTCAGCGATAAGGATATGAATGATATGGACAGCCTAAAATTAGTGAAATTTATAATCAAAAATGTCATAAAGGAACAGCTGGATAAGCGATATAGTTCATATGTAGCGGAAATAGATGATCTTATGGCTTGTATTGTCAATATAGATGGAATGGATGAAAAAATAGAATCTGATACGGTGCTTGATATTATATCTGAAAGCAAGGAATTTATACAGAATAATTTCAAAATATATTATACCGCTGCTTTAAGTGATATGGTGGATTCTGTAGATAATCTGCCGATAGCTTATCAACAGGCATTGGATACTATGGAGTACAAGCTTATATTAGGAGAAGGGGAAATAATAAACTATAGTGATATAAAAACCTCAAAACCGGTATATTATTATCCCCTTCAGGATGAACAAAAGCTTATGAATTATATAAAAAGCGGTAATTTTGGGGAATCTAGAGAAGTTTTAAATGAGGTGTTTGGGAAATTTTTAGATATGACACCTGAAAGCCATTGTGTCACTGTTGATATGGTAAAATGCTTAGAATTTGATCTTATAAGTACCATGATAAAAACGCTGGAGTGTCAGGAAGATTATGAATTTTTGCAAAGACTAAATCCGATTGAACGGATTATGGAATGCAATACTGCCGTTGAGATGAAATATCAGATGAATTATATACTGAAAGAAATTTGTGAGTACAATGGCGAAAAAAATAACGATATAAAGTATAGATTTAAGGATGATATAGTAGACTATGTTGAAAAATATTACAATGATACGGATTTAAATGTATCCAAAGTAGGAGAGGTCTTTGGTATGACTCCCGCCTATATATCAAAACTCTTTAAAGATGAAACGGGAGAAGGTCTTTTAGACTATATAAACAAAGTACGGATAGGGAAGGCAAAGGCTATTTTGAGGGAAGGGGACATGACTATAGAATCTGTAGCGCAGATGGTAGGATTTTATAACAGCAGTACATTTATAAGGACATTTAAGAAATATGAAGGCATTACTCCCGGGAAATATAGGGATGTAGTGAAGTCTTGATATTGAAAGGGCTGGTGAAATGAGTAACAATCATATAGATTATTACGGCAGCTTTAATGTAGATATGCCAAGTAAGGTAGAGGTAGATGGGCCTTTTTACTGGAAGGCAGTATATGTGGTAGGTGAAGGTGGTTTCAAAAAAAGCGGGAGCCTAAAGATTGTATTTCCGCCATATCAACATGAAACAAAGCGGGAATATGTGCAGATATATGATTATTGGAGCCCATGTTTTGCTTGGGCTGTATGCGATGGGGAAAAAAAGGCAGTAGAAGTAACGATCGAAAAGATAGATACTGCCTTTTTGCATGTAAAAAACTGGCCGGATAGCAATCGCATATTAAGGATAACGGCAAAGGCTGATTTAAAAAAGGGAGAGCGTATATATATAAACTATGGAGGTATAGATAGGCCATGGATAAAAGGTGCAGCTCCCGCCACCAGGGTAGGAACCATGTCTCATAAAACAGATGGCACATTTCTAAAATACAAAGTGAAAGTGGACGTAGATGGAAGCGGACGATTTATAGAACTAAATGGTTTTCCGCCTGTAGAGATTACACCTGGGCGGGCGGAAAGTATATCTATTGTAGCCCCTGGGATAGTAAACGTAGGAGAAGAGTTTAAAATAAGGCTGGTGGTAAAGGATAGGTTTAATAATCCCATATTTGATTACCATTTGGATGATCCAAAGCTTGTAATACGGAATATGAAAAACGGCAAGATTGCAGGGATGGCACATATTAGCGATAATTTAACATATAGGGCATGTATAGGTGAAGAGGGTCCTTATGAGATAACTATAGATAAAGATATGGATCTTCATAAGGAGAAGGCAGCAGTTCTATGTAAAAATATAGCATATAAGATTTTTTGGGGTGATCTACATTCCCACTCCAATCTATCGCCGAATATAAGGGATAATGATGGAGGAACAGATACCAATTCTTGTTATGAATATGCAAAAGAGGTATCCTGTATTGATTTTGTGTGTATTCCAGAGCAAACCTTTAGATTTGATGATGATCCTGCCTTAAATATAACACGGGAAACATGGCATTCCATTGGCAGATTTGCAGACCAAAACTATAATCCCGGAAAATTTGTTACATTTCCGGGATTTGAGCTCCATAGCAAGCGTGGTGATACGGTAGTACTTTTTTCTTCATCTCTTTTGAATGTCCCATACCCTGAGAAATGGGTGGGTGATGTTTCACAGGTTTGGGATTTTTATGGTAATAGTGGCTATATGACAATACCCCATCTCCATAGATATTGTGGCGGGAGGATGAAAAAAGATCAGCAGGAGATGAAATTTGGCGGTTTTAGATTTGAAAACTGGGATAGGAAAAATGAATATACTGAACGACTAGTAGAGATATTTTCATCCCAGTGGGGAAGATTTGAAGATAATGAGCATCCCATGCTTTTAAAGGCAAGATCCAATGTAGAGGGAAATACCACCACTGCTTTTTTAAATAGGGGGAGGCTATGGGGCTTTACATCTAGCAGTGATGATCATGATGGAAGACCGGGATATGGTGGCGTTACCGGTGTATATGCAAAGGCGCTTACAAGGGAGGATATATTTTCAGGACTATACAATCGTAGGTGCATAGCATCTACCAATCCCCGTATCATTATATGCTATTTTATAAATGACCATATGATGGGTGATATAGTAACCTTTGATGAAAATTATAGTGTGTTTAGATGCGTTGAGGTTACTGTGGTATCCCCCCAAGATATTGAAACTATAGAGATAATAAGGAATGGAGAGGTAATATATTCAAAATCCATTAATGGAATGATAGCGGAGAAGGAATTTAAGGATAAAGATGTATTAGATGAAAATACGTATTATTATGTACGGGTAAAGCTTAGAAATGGCCATATGGCATGGGCAAGTCCCATATGGTTTTTAAGGAAGTAGCATTAGATAGGGGATTTATGCAAATATTTTACCATTTGCATGAATCCCCTATCTAATATAGAATAAGAGACAAAATATGAGTCTTTTATGATATTAAAATGGAGGGAAACACCTAAATGGAACTAATACCAATTGAGTGCAATGGTGAAATCCATGGTGATGGGAAATGCAATGGTGTATATTATTTCGGTGATGCGCTTAATATCCTGCCGAAATTATTAGACGAATATAAAAATAAAATTGATCTTATATATATGGATCCTCCCTTTGTTACGGGGAAAAATTTCAGGTTTGTGCAGCGTATAGGTGAAGAAGGGTGGAGTGGTAATAAGGCATATATGATCTCACATACTGCTTATGAGGATATGGATTTTAAAAGCAGAAATTTATTTTTAGAGATGATGCGTAGTGTGATTTCCTATTCATATGAGCTGCTATCCCCCTCTGGTAGCCTTTATTTGCATATAGATTATCGCACTAGCGCTTATATGCGGGTTATGCTGGATGAGATATTTGGAGAGGATCGCTTCTTGAATGAAATAATATGGCATTATAAAAGTGGGGGCAGGGCCAAAAATCATTTTAGTAGAAAACACGATACTATATTGTTTTATTCTAAAACGCCGAACTACTATTTTGATATAAAGGCAGTAGGAATTCCCAGGGGTAAGGATAGACGTAATCATATGAAACAAGGGGTAGATGAGAATGGTAAGACGTTTTGGTCCATAAAATCCGGCGGGAAAGAGTATAGGTATTACGAGGATGCCCTTATATATCCCAGTGATGTATGGGATGATATATCCCATCTTCAGCAGAGGGATCCTGAACGGACGGGCTATGGTACGCAAAAGCCGGAAGCCTTGTTAAAGAGGATAATACTTTCATCATCACCATCTGATGGATTAGTAGCTGATTTTTTTTCAGGCTCAGGCACTACCATTTCTACTGCACAAAAACTAGGTAGAAGGTGGATAGGGGCGGACAGTGGCATATTTTCTCTACATACCTGTAGAAGGCGAATTTTAAATAGCGGAATTGGCGGGAGTTTTAATATATTTTATACAGAGGATATTAAGAAACAACATAAGCCTGTTATAAAGCTGGGTAAATATAAGAATGGCAATCATATTAAGATCTCATTAAAGGAATACAAAATTGACAAAATGGGCGATATACCTTTGATGGATGAAATGGGACTGAATATGGTGGAGTATTGGGCGATAGGATATATTGAGGGCGATAGATTTATTGAAAAGGCATATAGTATGCGGACATTTGACCATCCTAGCATAGATACCGCACTATCCATAGATGATTGTGATATCAAAAAAATTGCTGCCCATTTTATAGATATATACGGCAGCCAGTATTTCTTTGAAATAGAATAAATCTTATTCATCTTTAGAATGTATGGTTTGGTTTTCAATATGTTTATCTTCTAGTGGTTGCATGGGTTTTTGGGCTATCTCCCGCCCCCTGTTATAGTTGCCTTCCAAGCCGGTCCAATAATGAAACGTAGATACAAATTCTCCATAGGCGCTTTGATCGCCTAAAATATCCTTTTCCACATTATCCTTTGATTTTGGTGTCTTCGGGGTAGGCTTCATATCATATCTCCCTTCTTTCAGTTTTATAAAAATATATTTACATATAGTATTTATATAGAGACTTAAATAGATACATGAAAATTAAGGATTAAAGTTTATATTAATTAGGATAAGGCTATCCAGGTATTGCAAAACGCCGTAAATTGTGACACAATAAGTGATGAAAAGTATAATATTTTTAAAGGAATGGGAGGAAAAAGTTATGAGATACCAAGCCGATATTGGGGTATTTGGTGGGTCAGGCTTTTATTCTTTTTTGGATGATGTGGAAGAGGTAAAAATATCTACTCCATATGGTGCACCAAGTGATAAGATAGCTTTGGCCAAGGTAGGGGATAAAAGGGTGGCATTTTTACCAAGACACGGAAAGGACCATCAATATCCACCCCACCTTGTACCATATAGGGCAAATCTTTATGCAATGAAGGAACTGGGAGTAAGGCAGATCATTGCGCCTACTGCATCAGGAAGTTTAAAACCAGAGATAAAACCAGGAGACTTTGTAGTATGTGACCAATTCGTTGATAGAACCTGTGGCAGGGAGGATACGTTTTTTGAAGGACCTATTGTAAAGCATATAAGCGCTGCATATCCCTATTGTGAAAGGCTTAGGGAACTGGCGATTAAAACAGGAAAAGACCAGGGTATCACAATACATGATAAAGGTACTGTGGTAGTGATACAAGGACCGCGCTTTTCCACAAAATCGGAGAGCCGTTGGTATAGTTCGATGGGCTGGGATGTTATAAATATGACCCAATATCCTGAGTGTATACTTGCTAAAGAATTGGGGATATGCTATGTAAATATAGCACTTATAACCGATTATGATGCAGGATTGGAAGGCAGAGATGATATACCTCCAGTAAATGAGGAAGAGGTTGTTAAGGTCTTTGAGGAGAACAATGAAAAGGTAAAGGCATTAATATTGGAAATGATAAAAAGGATGGATAAGGACGTAGATTGTCCATGTCATCACGTATAATCAATCGAGGAGGAATGGTGTTTGAAAAAGCTATCTACGCCGAATAGCGCTATTATACACATATGTCAGGAATTACACGAGCGTAGTCTAGTGTCTGCCTATGGGGGCAATGTAAGCATTCGTATGCCGAATAAAATAATAATAACACCTAAGGGTTCTTCCCTTAGCGAACTGACTGAAGACGATTTGGTGGTTATTGACATTGATGGGGATGTACTTTTTAGTACCCATGAGCCATCATCGGAAGTGCTTTTACATCTTAATATATATAAAAATCGTCCTGATGTACATGCAATAATCCATACCCATCCCCAGATGGTTACCTCCTTTGCCTATAGGAATACTCCAATAAAGATGCTTACTAGAGAAAGTAGAACATATTTAAAGGAAGTACCTATAGTTCCATACTATCCTTCAGGAAGTAAGGAATTGGCAGAAGCGGTATCGCCATATATAAAAGATCATGATGCGATAATGCTGGAGAATCATGGTCTTGTTACGGTAGGGCAGGATATATACAAGGCATATAATTTAGCCGAACTTACTGAAGAGACCGCAATGATGAATTTTTATGTAAAAATGCTTAGTCTTAGTTGAGGAGGAGATAGATGGATACATTAAAATGGCGTGAAAATGCACTTTTTCTTATAGATCAGACCTTATTGCCTAGGCAGAAGGTCATAATTGAATGTAAAACATACAAGGATGTGGCAAAGGCAATAAAGGAAATGAATGTTCGGGGGGCACCTGCCATAGGTGTTACTGCAGCATATGGTATGGTGTTAGGAGCTTTTGAATATGATGGTGATGATAAGGAAGCGTTTTTTGATTATCTTAACGATGTGGGTGATGTGATAAAGGGCACCCGTCCGACTGCCGTAAACCTTTTTTGGGCTGTAGACCGTATATTAAACAGGGCAGATGAGGTAAGGGATAAGGATATAACCTCTATAAAAATCGTATTAGAGGAAGAGGCTAACAGGATGGCAAGGGAAGATATAGATACCAATAGGTGTATGGGGCATTATGGAGCTCAGCTGCTTAAGGATGGGGATACAGTACTTACCCATTGCAATGCAGGCGCACTAGCTACTGTAGACTATGGTACTGCATTGGGAGTTATAAGGGCAGCAGTAGAAGAAGGCAAAAATATATCGGTATTTGCAGACGAGACAAGGCCATATCTGCAGGGTGCAAGGCTTACTGCATGGGAGCTTATGGAAGATAATATCCCTGTTACCCTTATTACTGATAATATGGCTGGATATGTAATGAAAAAAGGACTCATAAATGCGGTTATAGTTGGGGCAGACAGGATAGCCGCAAATGGAGATGTGGCTAATAAGATAGGCACATACAGCGTAGCTGTACTTGCTAAAGAAAATAATATTCCGTTTTATGTGGCAGCACCCATATCTACATTGGATCTTGATATAAAGGCGGGAGATGATATCCCTATAGAGGAGAGATCTAGCATGGAGGTAACCCATATATGTGGAGTGCCAATAGCTCCGGAAGGTGTAAAGGTAATGAACCCTGCTTTTGATGTTACGCCAAACAAGTATATAACAGGTATAATAACTGAGGAAGGTGTAATATATCCTCCATATAATAAAAATTTACAAAAAGTTGGTAAAAAATAATGCTTAGCAATAAGCATTATTTTTTTTGCATGAAGGATAATATAAGAGGGATAATATTATAGGGAGGTGATAATCGTGAAACGTAGAAAATGTAACCTGGCCATTGTTTTTTTGTTAATTGTCATATTTGTTGTGTCAGGGTGTAAAGCCAATAGAAGACCTAGCCCCCAAACGACACCAAATCAAACGCCTAAGCAAACCAGAGTTACGCCGCCTACTACTCCAAGGGTAACTACCCCTAAAACAACAACACCTAAAACAACGCCAAAGGCTACTACGGATAATAAAAGTTACATGGATAGAGCAAACAAGATAGCGGATAAGGTAGCTTCTTTAAAGGAAATAGAGAGTTCAACCTGTGTAATAACCGGTAATACTGCCATGGTAGGTGTACAATTTAATAAGCAGTATAAAGGTAAGACGACGGATGATATAAAAGATCAGGTAGATAAGGTTGTTAAGAATACGGATAAGAAAATAGATAGGGTAGTAGTAAGTGCAGATCCAGATGTAGTAAAAAGGCTGGAGGATATGTTGACTGATATAGGTAAAGGTAAGCCCATCTCCGGGTTTGCAAAGGAAATGAATGAACTTTTAAACAGGATACAACCTAAATAATATAGGGCCCTTTCATGGGCCCTATATTTTAAGGTTTTTTTAAAGGATTTTTGGTGTATATATAGAATAATATTATTATCCAGACTAAAGTTTGCCAATTAGGAATGAGGAGGTAGAATAAATGATCCAGATTGAAAAAATAGGCTTGGGTGATGGTATAGATGTATATATAATACCATCCGAGAAGTTTAAAACAGTGGATATAAGCTATTGTTTCCACTGTGATTTAGATAATATGTATACCTATAACGCATTGATACCTGCAGTTTTAAAGAGGGGCTGTGAGGGTTTGGAGACCATGAAGGATATTGAGAGTTACCTTGAAGGACAATATGGTGCGATTTTTAATGTAGGTGTACAAAAAAAGGGTGAAAGACAAATATTAAGATTTTCCATGGAAGTAATTAATGACAACTATCTGCCAGATGAGCAAACTGCAGTACTTGCACAGGCATTTCATTTTTTAAACAGGGTCATTACAAAACCTGTATTGGAGAATGGTGCATTTAAGAAGAGTTATGTGGAGCAAGAAAAGGAAAATTTGAAAAACAGGATACAAGCTATTATAAATGATAAGATGCTATACAGCATGGAACGTTGTGTACAGATTATGTGTAAGGACGAAAAGTATAGTCGCTATACCTTCGGCAGTGTAAACGATCTTAAAGATATAGATAGTTCAAATTTGTATGATGTGTATAAGGATATAATTTCTCGGAGTCCACTAGATATATTTGTGGTAGGCAATGTTGATAGGGAAAAGATAATAGCCCTTATAAAAAACAGCCTAAATATTGAGAGACGTTCAATAAAGAATATTCCAAAGACTAGCATAAAGAAAATAGGTATAACACCTAATTATATGACTGAGGAATTGGATGTCTCCCAGGGCAAGCTTAATATGGGATTTAGAGTAAATACTTCTTTTGCTGAAAAGGAGCATTTTCCACTTGTGGTATATACCAGTATATTAGGAGGAGGCCCACATTCAAAACTGTTTTTGAATGTAAGGGAGAAGGCTAGCTTAGCATATTATGCATTTGCACGGTTGGAGTCTTTAAAGGGCCTTATGCTGGTAGGTTCAGGTATAGAGATGGATAAGTATAATGCTACCCTTGATATAATATTAAAGCAGGTTGAGGAGATGAAAAATGGTAACATATCTCAAATGGAGCTTGATAGTGCCAAGAATGCCATAATAACATCCATAAAAGGTATTCAAGATCAGCCAGGACAACTTATTGACTATTATCTACGTAATATAGTAGGTGAGCGTGATATCTTATTGGATGAATATATAGAAAATATACAAGAGGTAACCATTGAAAACGTGGTAGATGTCTCAAAGCGGGTAAAACTAGATACTGTATATTTTCTAACTGGAAAAGGAAAAGGGGTGCTAAAATAATGACTAGAGAGATAAAAAGTACATTGCTTAAGGAAAAAATATTATACAGACAGATGGATAATGGACTGGATGTATATATATTTCCAAAACCAGGGTATAATAAACAGTTTGCCATGTATGCCACTAATTATGGCTCTAATGATACTAAGTTTGTAGTTCCTGGTGAGGCACAGGCTACTACTGTACCCGACGGTATAGCCCATTTTTTAGAGCACAAACTATTTGAAGAAGAAGATGGCAATGTATTTGAAAGCTATGCAAAATTAGGTGCACAACCTAATGCCTTTACTAATTTTAATATGACGGCTTACCACTTTACTTCAACGGATAATTTTTATGAATGCCTGGATATACTTACGGGTTTTGTAGGGCGCCCATATTTTACTGACCAAAATGTAGAAAAAGAGAAGGGCATAATAGCTCAAGAGATAAAGATGTATGAAGATGATCCAAATTGGAGAGTATTTTTCAACCTTCTGGGAGGAATGTACCAAAATCATCCCGTACGCAATGATATTGCAGGGACTGTAGATTCAATAATGCAAATAGATAAGGAACTTCTATATAAATGCTATAACACATTCTATCATCCTTCAAATATGGTGCTCTTTATAATAGGGGATATAGACCCCGATAGGGTTTGGAATCAATTAGAGAGTAAATTTAATAAAGATAATAGATCAAAACAAGGCAAGATAGATCGCATATATCCGGATGAACCGGAGAATGTAACGCGAAATAGAATAGAAGAGAAGTTGGCTGTGTCTAGACCTTTGTTTGCATTGGGCTTTAAAGACAAGCCTGTGGGAGAAGGTGATAAGCTGCTCGAAAGAATAGTGCTTAGCGAATTAGTTATTGATATGTTGGCAGGTCCTAGTTCGGATCTGTATACAAGATTATATGAAGAGGGGCTTATAGATGGTTCCTTTGGCGCAGATTATACTGCTGAGAGGGATTATTGCTATGCCATGATGACTGGTGAAACCTCAAATCCTGACAAAGTAGTAGATACTATATTTGATGGGATAAGGAGTATAAGGGAAAAACCTTTTGAAAGGGCATATTTTGAACGAATAAAGAAGAAGAAATTAGGTGAGTTTATAAGGAATTTCAACTATATAGAGGTGATAGGATATATTTTTAGTTCCCTTATATTCAAGGATATAATGATATTTGACTATTTGCAAAAATTAAATGATGTAAGCTATGATCAAGTGATAGATGCCTTTAACAATCTTTTTGATATTAATAGAAGCACCGTATCCATAATTAAACCATAAATTGGAGATGAATAGTATGAATTTTATAGCTTCCATAAACCCTGTTGCTTTTAATCTGTTTGGACGTCCTATTTACTGGTATGGTATATTAATAGCCTCTGCAGTCCTGATAGGCATGTATCTTGCGATGGACTATGCAAAGAAATTGGATTATGATCCAGAGCTCATAATAGATTTTTGCCTCCTTGCCATACCAGTTTCTATAGTATGTGCTAGGATATATTATGTGGCATTTGAATGGGATGTCTACAAAGATCATCCAGTTGATGTATTTAAGATATGGGAAGGTGGTATTGCCATATATGGGGCAGTAATAGGAGGCGTTATAGCCGCTATCATCTTCTCAAAATGGCGTAAAGTGCCTTTTCAGGATATATTGGATATGTGTACACCCAGTCTTATATTAGGCCAGTGTATAGGTCGCTGGGGGAATTTCTTCAACCAGGAGGCCTATGGATACGCCATTACCAATCCTAAATGGCAGTGGTTTCCTGCTGCTGTATTTATTGAAGCCAATCAGCAATGGCATATGGCTACGTTTTTTTATGAATCTATGTGGGATCTCATAGTGTTTATAATACTTATGCTATATAGGAAAAAACGCAAGGCATCTGGAGAGATATTTGTACTATATCTTATACTATATTCATGTGGCAGGGTGGTTATAGAGGGACTTAGAACTGATAGTCTATATTGGGGTCCATTTAGGGTATCCCAAGTTTTAAGCGGCCTGCTTATAATATTTGGTCTGATATGGTTTGCATTTATTCGTAGAAAAAAAATTAATCAAAATTAGAAAATATTATCAGTCACTGTATAAAATAACAGCATTAAAAATCGATGACAAGGGTAAAATAACACTGCTATATATTTGAGTTTTGAAAGGGGTGTATAAAGTGGCTGATAATATTCAAAGAGATGATGAAGGTCAAGGAAAGAAGACAGGCTGGATAGGGTTTATAATAAGATTTGTAGTATCTGCCATAGTACTTATGGTTACTGCATTTCTGACACCTGGATTTAAAAATATGGGATTTGGTACTGCACTTCTTGCCGCTTTGGTAATAGCTGCACTAGACTATATAGTTCAAAAACTGTTTAAGATTGATGCAGCGCCATTTGGCAGGGGATTATCAGGGTTTATTATTTCAGCTGTTATTATCTATATTTCACAGTTTATAGTTCCAGGAATGAGTATCAATATATTTGGTGCCATAGTAGCAGCGCTTATAATAGGGATAATAGATGCCATACTTCCGGTGGATGTGGTATAAAGCTGTTATTATAAAATAGGGGGCATTTTAAAATGCCCCCTATTTTATATGCATATTCTTTCGTTGATTTGCTAAGTGTCTTGCTATTATCATTTAAGCGGACGTAAGTTTTATACCAATATAATCGAATATTATGAATTAAAGATATAAAACTATAGGCTGGATTAAAAATGGATGTGGTAGTATAATATACTAAAACATGTTTTACAGGGAGACGAGAAGAAAATGAGAAATTTAACTATGCTTACCGATTTGTATCAGCTGACTATGATGTATGGATACTATAAAACCGGTAAGGCTAATGACACAGTAGTGTTTGATCTATTTTTCAGAAAAACGGCCTGGGAAAACAGCTATGCCATAGCAGCAGGTTTGGAGCAGGTCATAGAGCTTATTGATGATTTGCATTTTTCTGAAGAGGATATAGCATATCTAAGAAGTCTTAATCTGTTTGATGAAGGTTTTTTGGAAATGTTAAGAGAATTTAAATTTACAGGTGAGATATATGCTGTACCTGAGGGAACTGTGGTATTCCCATATGAGCCTATTATAAGGGTAAAGGCCCCCATATTCCAGGCTCAGCTTATTGAAACTCCTATGTTAAATATAATAAATCATCAAACTCTTATTGCAACTAAGGCCAGTAGAGTAGTTCATGCAGCCCAAGGAGGCGCTATAATGGAATTCGGTTTAAGAAGGGCTCAGGGACCGGATGCAGGTCTTTACGGGGCTAGAGCTGCCATGATAGGTGGATGTGCATCTACCTCTAATGTACTAGCAGGGCAGATGTTTGATGTGCCGGTAAGCGGCACCCATGCACATAGTTGGATAATGAGTTTTCCAGATGAATTGTCGGCTTTTAGAGCCTATGCAGATGCATTTCCTGATAGTTGTCTACTGTTAGTGGATACATATAATACACTAGAGAGTGGAGTACCCAATGCCATAGAGGTGTTTAAGGAACTAAGGGAAAAGGGTTATGAACCTTTAGGTATACGTTTAGATTCGGGTGATATAGCATATCTTAGTAAAAAGGCCAGGGAGATGCTGGATGAAGCAGGATTTCCAAATGCTAATATTGTAGCCTCCGGAGATCTAGATGAAGAGATCATATGGGATTTAAAGGCACAGGGTGTCCAAGTGGACTCATGGGGTGTAGGTACAGCCCTTATTACCAGTAAGGATAACCCTGCTCTAGGCGGTGTTTACAAGCTGTCTGCTAAAGAGGAAGATGGTAAACTTATACCTAAGATTAAGATATCGGAAAATTCCTGGAAGATAACCAACCCAGGTTACAAAAAAGTGGTAAGGTTTTATAACAAGACAAATGGCAAGGCCATAGCAGATCTTATTATGCTTGGCGAGGAGAACATAGATGAAAACAAGCCTATTACCATATTTGATCCGGTTGAAACATGGAAGCGCATGACCCTTAGAAATTTTAAAGTGCGGGAGCTCCTTGTACCGGTTTTTGTAGATGGTAAAAGGGTATATGAATGTCCAAAGATTATGGATATACAAGCATATGCTAAGGGAGAGATGGATACCCTTTGGGAAGAATATAAGAGGTTAAGAAATCCACACTCCTACAAAGTTGATTTATCTCAGAAACTATATGACCTTAAGCAAAGATTATTAAAAGAACATGCATATAAAGAAAAATAATCATAAAAGGGTGATTTTATCACTCTTTTTTTTTGCGTTAATATATTGTTAAGGGGGGATTATTATGTCATTTGGTTTAGCTTTATCAGGGGGAGGGCTGAAAGGAGTAGCCCATGTAGGAGTATTAAAGGCTTTGCATGATTATAATATGTATCCTTCTTTCATATCTGGGGCTAGTGCCGGTGCTGTGGTTGCGGCTTTGTATGCTTGTGGCTATTCGCCAGAGGAGATGGAACTATTAGCCCTCATGACAGATGGAAGCGATTTTATAGATCCCGATTGTATTGGCATATTAAAGGCACTGTGGCAATTTGTTAGAAAAAAGGAAAATGATTTGGACGGTATTATCAAAGGTAATGATCTAGAAGCATTATTTGATAGGCTGTTTGAGGGCAGACTAATAAGTGAGGTAAATATCCCATTGGGGATTTCAGCCGTTGATATAAATAATGGAAATACTATTATATTTGTAAGTAATAAACAAGGTTTTGAAGATACAAAAAATACAAGGTATATAGCCGATATCAATTTATCAGAGGCAGTAAGGGCCAGTATAGCCATTCCTGTTATATTCAAACCAAAAAAGCTGAGTGGAATGTGTTTAGTTGATGGAGGAGTGGCAGACAATCTTCCGGTTGATGTTCTAAAGAAAATGGGTGTTAAAAATATATTGGGTATCAATTTAGGATATGCTGGGCAACCCCGGCCAGAAGTGGATAATATATTTGAAATCGCATCTCAGACGATCGATATAATGGCTTATAATATTACAAGCCTTAAAACTACTGATGCCAGTTGCATAATAACACCAAATGTACCCAGTATAGCATTATATGATATTGATGATATATGGCAGGGTATACAATCTGGATATGAAAGTATCAAGGAAAATATATTTTTGATAAAAAGGGCGTTAAAAAGTTGAAGTTCGACGCCACTGTTCTACAAAATATTATGCCCTCTTATGCTACATTATATAGTTAAAGGGGGTTATTCCAATGAAGAAATTATTTAAAAACGCACTTTTTGGCTATAGTAAGGCCAATGTGGATAAGTATATACAGGATATGAAAGAGGATTATGAGGGAGAACTATCTAAAAAATTGGATAGGATGATGGAACTTAATGAAGAGAATAGAATGCTTAAGGAAAAAATGGATACTTTAGAAGAAAGATTAGACGAATACGTACGTCAAGAAAGTTGTATTTCCAAGACCATGTTAAATGCAGAGGAGAAGGGGCGGGAGATTGTAATGAATGCCCGCAAAAATGCTGAAGAAGAAGAACGAAAATTAGAGCTTGAACGGATAAAATGGCAGGATAGATATAAAGAGATTAGGAAACAATTGCTTGAAATTGAGCAGAATGTATGCATAATATTGGAGAATTTTCAATCGGAGATCAATTATATAATATCTCAGGAGTTAAGTCAGACCATATTAGGTGAGGAAGTTGATGTGGAAGGAGATATAAAGCGTGTAAAGAATGTATCGTGAGGGTGTGAATAATAAAAAAACGGCTGAGAAACAGCCGTTTTTTTTAACTGGTTTAATACATCATATCTGCTCCTGGAGCACCTGCTGGCGCAGCCGGTTCGGGCTCAGGAATATCTGTAACAAGGCTTTCGGTTGTAAGTATCATGGCAGCTATGCTTGCTGCATTTTCAAGGGCAGTACGGGTAACCTTTGTAGGATCGATGATACCCTTTTCTACCATGTTACCAAACTCGCTTGCAGCAGCATCAAAACCGAAGTATTTATCATCATTGGCTTTAACCTTTTCAACTATTATGGAGCCTTCTAATCCAGCATTAGTAGCAATCTGTCTTAGTGGTTCCTCTAAAGCACGTTTTATGATATTAATACCGGTCATTTCATCGCCTGTAGCTTTAAGGGCAGCAACAGCATCTATAGCTTTTATAAGTGCTACACCACCACCAGGTACGATACCTTCTTCTACAGCAGCACGGGTAGCATTTAATGCGTCCTCAATTCTGAGTTTTCTATCTCTCATCTCGGTTTCAGTAGCAGCACCTACTTTGATTACTGCAACACCACCTGCTAATTTAGCGAGACGCTCTTGTAGTTTCTCTCTGTCATAATCGGAAGTGGTGTTTTCTATTTGAGCCTTTATAGAAGCAATTCTATTTTTGATCTCTGTATTATCACCAGCACCTTGTACGATGGTGGTATTTTCTTTATCTATTTTAACTTGACGAGCACGACCTAGCTGATCTATTGTAACCTCTTTTAGATCCAGACCTAAATCGTCGGATATTACGGTGCCACCTGTTAGTATGGCGATATCCTGTAGCATTTCTTTCCTTCTATCACCAAATCCTGGAGCCTTTACAGCAACACAGGTGAATGTACCACGTAATTTGTTTACAACCAATGTAGCCAGAGCTTCACCTTCAACATCTTCTGCAATTATGAGAAGTTTTCTACCCTGTTGTACTATCTGCTCAAGTAGAGGCAGTAGTTCCTGAATATTGCTTACTTTCTTATCGGTGATAAGAATATATGGTTCATCTAGGATAGCTTCCATTTTTTCAGTATCTGTTACCATGTAGGGGGAGATATATCCTCTGTCAAACTGCATACCTTCCACTACTTCTAATTCTGTCAAGGTGGATTTTGACTCTTCAACAGTGATAACCCCATCTTTGCCAACCTTTTCCATGGCATCGGAAATTAGCTGGCCAATGGTAGTATCGTCTGCAGATACGGATGCAACCTGTGCTATTGCAGATTTATTTTCAACTGGTTTACTTAGATCTTTTAATGATTCTACAGCAGCATCCACAGCATTCTTTATGCCTCTTTTGATCATCATTGGATTTGCACCTGCAGCTACGTTCTTTAAGCCTTCACGTACGATAGCTTGTGCAAGTAGTGTAGCTGTGGTAGTACCATCACCAGCAACATCATTGGTCTTTGTAGCTACTTCCTTAACTATTTGCGCACCCATGTTCTCAAATGGGTCTTCTAGCTCTATTTCCTTTGCGATGGTAACACCATCGTTTACGATTTGAGGAGAACCGAATTTTTTATCCAGTACGACATTACGACCTTTAGGTCCTAATGTTATCTTTACAGTATCAGCTAGAGAATTTATACCACGTTCTAGCGCTTTTCTGGCTTCTTCATCATATAACATCTGTTTTGCCATTTCTACATACCTCCTTAAAGTATTCTATTTTTTATTCAACTACGGCTAATATGTCATTTTGACGAACGATAATATATTCTTCATTATCAAATTTAACTTCTGTTCCTGCATATTTAGAATAGATAACCTTATCTCCGATTTTAACTTCCATTTTGATTTCTTTGCCATCTACATTGCCACCAGGACCCACTGCTAATACTTCAGCCATTTGAGGCTTCTCCTTAGCAGAATCGGGCAATACTATACCACTTTTAGTAGTTGCCTCGCTTTCAATAGCTTTAATAACAACTCTGTCACCTAATGGTTTTATATTCATAATAACCCTCCTCTTTATGTAAATTTTATATTATAGGCCTTGTTAGCACTCGTCAACGCTGAGTGCTAATTACAAATATAGTTTATAAAAAACCAACTCGAATGGCAAATGCTAAAATTCCTCTTATAAAAGCAAAAAGGCCAAATAATGGGGGATATACCGTATTATCTCTTTATTACTCTATGTATCTAGCAAAAATAGATCGGGATAATTTATACAATATTTTATTGAAAGCATTTTTTTTAGTATGCTATAATAATGTTGGAAATATTTTAGGGAGGCAAGAGCTTATGGATAAATGGGACAAGCGTTTTATGGAACTAGCCCATGTAATTGCAGGATGGTCTAGCTGTTATCAGCCAAATAGGAAAATAGGAGCGGTTATTGTAAAAAACAAGCGCATAATAACTACAGGATACAATGGGGCGCCTTCAGGATTTCCTAGTTGTGCAGAACGGAAGGAATGTCTAAGGCGTCAAATAAATATTCCCTCTGGTACAAAACAAGAATTTTGCTATGCTATACATGCAGAACAAAATGCCATAGTACAGGCTGCTAAATTGGGCATATCCATTGATGGGGCTACCTTATACTGTACCCATCAGCCATGTGTTATATGCGCTAAGCTTATAATAAATAGCGGTATAGAAAGGGTAGTATATAAAGAGCCATATCCGGATCAATTAGCTATTGAAATATTCAAAGAAGTTGGCATAAAACTAGAAAGGTTTGACGAGTAGAGTGCTCTACTCGTCAATATATTTACCGGATAATTTCAGAATACATCTTGGAAGGGCATCTTTTGACATGCCCCATGGTTTATCCTGGTTTCTAAAATCAAATTTTAATGTAAACCATTCTAATTCCTTTTCTATTCTTGATAGGGATTTTTGTTGTATCTCCAGTATTTCCTGTATAAATTGGGCTTGCTTTTTATTGTTTAGTATTTCATTTGCCATATTGATCATTTGAGATAGATGTGGCATACAAAATCCCTTGGAATTTAGGAATGTCTCTTTAAACTTTTCGTCATTTTGCCAAAGATATATTATAGTATATGCATACCTCTTCATAGTTAGCTCAAGACGCTCACATATTATACAACTCTCACTTTTTTTATCAATCCAGTTGGATAAATTTGAATTAGGGGATTTAGTTCCAGCATTTTTAAGGAGATGCTTTAATCCGGATTTTTTAGCCGGACTATTCTCCATAGCAGATCTGGACAGCTTTACAAAATCATCGATAGTCTCCTTTAGGTATGTATGGGTCATAAGGGCAAGTCCCAGACGATTTTGTGCATTGTATAGAAGTTCAAAATGCTTATCACAAAAACCCTTTTTATTTACCTCTATACGGGTATCAGGTTCCATTACAGATCCACCTAAGAATGAATCTACATAGGATTTTTCTGCCTTTTGCCTAAGTATGCATAAGGGACATTCTGTGTCAGCTCTATATGCATCCCATACGGGAATGGTATCTATATGATATTTCATAGCTTCCTCCTTAAAATAGCTAATCGCATATCTGATTTTAACATATTTTTATATTCATATCCATATATATATAAAGGTAAGTCTTATTTTATATATGTGGATATGGAGGTGGACATGAGGTATTCAAGGATAAAAAGGCGAAAACGTAAAAAAGGGTATGCCATATTTATAGTAATAATAATTGTTTGTGCAGGATTTTATATCTATGGGGCGGGAGCCGCAGGAAATTTTCTAAGTAAACTCATAAGTCCAATAATAGAAAATAGGGATGGGCATAAGGGGATAGATGTAAAGAAAGAGAAGGAACAAAGCCTTGTTGTAGACCCACATATAGACGATGAGAGTAAAAAAGATGGACCAGCTAATTCTGAGGAAAGGGAAGAAAAGATGGAGCAGAAAACAGAGCAGATAGAAGTACAACCCCTAACTGTGAGTGCAATACAGATAGGTGCATTTAGCAGTCGTGAAAATGCCGAGATGTGGGCAAAAGAGTTAAGAGAGCGTGGTGGTGCAGGTTATATTATTGAAGACAAGTATTTCAGGCTTATGGGAGTATGCTTTATGAGTGAAGCCGATGCTCAAAAGGTAAAGATGCAATTGAAGGAGCAAAATGTAGAGAGTGAGATATATTTTATATCCTATCCAGGTGCCAAAATTGAGATAACAGCATCGGCTGACAAGGTAGATATATTAAAATCTGCTTTTTCCACGTGGCAACCTAAACTCACAGAGCTCGAAGATATAATAAAACAGCTAGATAGCGATAAGCTAGGATCTGAAAGTGCATATAGCAAAATAAAGGCTATGAAGAATGGAATGACAGAAAAAATGGAGGCACTAGATAGTTATATTTCTATGCAGCCAGACAATGACATATTAGCAGGGCTTGCCAACGTATATAAGGAAAGTCTTAAAAGTTTTGATGATGTATTATCTGAGAAACCTGAAAATAAACTAGCAATAAGTGCTAAAATAAAGTATACTTATATTGATATGGTATATAGATTTAAAGGCTATATGCAAGGTATAACCAAGTAATAAGGGGGAACTTCCTTGAAAGTCAGAGATATAAAGGTAATATTGGATGCAGATATATTAGTTGAAGGCACTACCTTGGATAAGGAAATTATATCAGCTTGTGGCTCAGATCTTATGAGTGATGTGCTAGCTTTTGTAAAGGATGGAACACTTCTTTTGACGGGGCTTACAAACCCCCATGTGATAAGGACGGCTGAAGTTTTAGATGTGTCTGCTATAGTTTTTGTAAGGGGTAAAAGACCTTCCCAGGATATTTTGGATATGGCGATTGAACGTGATATTACCTTGCTTAGTACTCGATATACATTATTTGATGCCTGTGGGAAGCTATATGAAGCAGGGCTTAGAGGATAGGAGAAAGGGTGTCCAGATATGGAAGGGAGACCTGTTATAGAGCAAATATACTCTATTGAAGCGAATAATTTTACTTTGGCGGGAGAGGCATCCAGTGCTATAAAAAAACTGCTTAGACAGCTGGGAGTGCCATCTGATATAGTAAGACGAATGGCTATAGCTGCATATGAAATGGAAATGAACCTAGTAATACATTCTATAGGTGGCGAGCTCATCTTACAGGTTACACCTGATAAAATCCATTTGCTATCTAACGACTTAGGTCCCGGTATACCAAATATAGATTTGGCAATGCAGGAGGGATATTCTACTGCACCTGAGTCGGCTAGAGAATTGGGATTTGGTGCAGGTATGGGACTTTCAAATATTAAAAGATGTGCAGACAGTTTTTGTATAAAATCAAAGACGGGTCAAGGTACCAGGGTTGAAATTAGGATAAATTTATGAAGGTGATTTCATTGTATTATCATTCTGTTACATTGGACAAGGATAAATGCAGGGGATGCACTAACTGCATAAAAAGATGTCCTACTGAGGCTATTAGAGTACGTGATGGCAAAGCACGGATCATACCTGAACGCTGTATTGACTGTGGTGAATGTATAAGGGTATGTCCATATCATGCCAAGATAGCGGTTACAGATCCATTATCGTCTATAAACAGATTTCCATACAAAATTGCCCTTCCTGCTCCTTCTCTATATGGTCAGTTTAAAAATCTTACTGATATAAACAGGGTTTTACATGGCCTTAAAATGATGGGATTTGATGATGTGTTTGAGGTAGCTCGCGGTGCTGATTATGTAACTTGTTTTGTAAAGGAGTATCTAAAATCATCTACTGTAAGACCGCTTATATCATCGGCTTGCCCTGCCATAGTGCGTCTTATACAGGTAAGGTTTCCAGATCTGATAGATAATATAATACCTATTGAGTCTCCCATGGAGGTGGCTGCTCAAATTGCAAAAAAAGAATTTTGTGAAAAGAATGGTGTGCCTTATGATGAGGTGGGGGCTTTTTTTATAACTCCATGTGCTGCCAAGATGACTAGTATAAAAAGCCCTATAGGTTTGGAAAAATCATCTGTAGATGGTGCCATATCCATACTTGAGGTGTATGGACTTCTATCCAACCAGATAAAAAAGCCAGATAATGATATAAAACTTCAGGCTGCATCATCATTTGGAGTAGGATGGGCAAATTCTTCTGGTGAGAGTGTTGCACTTAATATTGAATCCTATTTGGCAGTAGACGGTATACAAAACGTCATACATGTACTAGAAGAGATCGAAAACAATAAGTTTCCCGATTTAGATTTTTTTGAAGGACTTGCATGTACAGGCGGGTGTGTAGGCGGCCCTCTCACATTTGAAAATAGTTTTGTGGCAAAGAGTCGAATAAAGGCGCTATCAAAGGGTCTACAACATGAGTATTTTCCGCCGGACAATTTGGAGGATATAAGGGACTCGATAAAATGGCATATGGAAAAACGTATAGTTCCTAAATCCATAATGAAACTGGATGATGATATTGCACTAGCTATTCGAAAGATGGATGCTATAGAGCGATTATATGATAAACTTCCAGGGCTTGATTGTGGTTCATGTGGTTCACCAAATTGCAGAACTCTAGCTGAAGATATAGTACAGGGAGAGGCTTCAGAGCTTGATTGTATATTTAAGTTAAGGGAAAAGGTAAAGGTTTTAGCTGGACAGATGATAGAACTTGCTGAGAAGATACCTACCGGAAAAAGGGACGATGCTAAGGGGGAAAAAAGTCAAAATGAATAATATAACGGTGGATTTTATAGTAGATAAACTTGGGTTAAGTGTTTTATGTGGAAGGGAATATCTCCATAGAAATGTATCTTCTGGATACTGCTGTGATCTTTTAAGCTGGGTAATGGCCCATGCAGAGAAAGGTAGTGCATGGATTACCGTACAAACCCATGTGAATATAGTGGCTATTGCAACTCTGCTAGATATCTCGTGCATAATTGTACCGGAAGGCATAGATGTCAATAGCAAGGTAATAGAAAAGGCGGAAGAAGAAGGAGTGGTAATGCTATCGTCTTATAAAACTGGATTTGAATTGGCTGGGGAATTATACGCAATTGGTGTTGGTTCTAAACAAGAGGGGTGAATGTTATGAAGATAGCGGTGGATTTACATATACATTCAGCCTTGTCTCCTTGTGGTGACGATGATATGACACCTAACAACATAGTGAATATGGCTATATTGAAGGGGTTGGACGTCATATCAGTGACCGACCATAATAGCTGTGATAATTTGGATGCGGTTATGGAGGTGGCAGGGGACAGCATAGTGGTGATTCCCGGCATGGAGGTACAGAGCAGAGAGGAAGTGCATCTTCTCTGTTATTTTTATTCGTTGGATGGGATTAAGAAATTTGATAGTTATATAAAAGGGTATTTCTCCAATATATTAAATAAGTCTGATATATTTGGACACCAGTACATTATGGATAAATATGATAATATAATTGGCGAGAGGCGGGAGATGCTTCTTTCATCATTAAATTTATCGATAGATGATGTGGTATGCTCTGCTAGACAATATGGAGGAGTAGTGGTACCTGCCCATGTGGATAGGCCTGCATATAGTATTATTTCCCAATTAGGGTTTATTCCAGATCATTTAAATTTTACTACATTAGAAATTTCCCATTTAAATACGGAGAATATTTCCAATTTGTATGGCTTTCGCCATATTAGCTCTTCAGATGCTCACTTTTTGGAACATATATTGGAAAGGCAAAGTTTTATAGAGGTACAGGATAAATCTATAAAATCGGTATTGGACCTTTTATCTAGTTTATAACACAAATATATTTATAAAATTAAAATAATCTTTTAATCATATAAAACTTCAAAGGATAAATTCAAGTAGGTATTCATATTGTTGAGAAATTTAATTATATAAAACAATGACAAAATATATTGTTTATGATAAAATATATGGGTAATAGTTTGTGATTTTTTTATCAAAAATCACTCTTATATGATAACCAAATCTATTTGGTGTGAGGGAGGGAATGTATCATGTCAGCTTCATTTTTAGCTGAAAACAAGGAAAAATTTGAAGAACTACAAAAAGTAGTCGAAGAGTACAAAGGTAGCGAAGGACCTCTTATGCCGATACTCCATAAGGCACAAGAGATTTTTGGCTGTATACCACTAGAAGTGCAAAACTATATAGCAGAAAGTCTTGATATACCGATCACTGATATATACGGTGTTGTTACCTTTTACTCCCAATTCACATTAAAACCAAGCGGTAAATATCGTGTAGCAGTATGTCTAGGCACAGCTTGTTATGTCAAAGGTGCTCAAAAGATACTAGATGAACTTACAAACGTATTGGGTATTACTGTGGGAGATACCACTAGTGATGGAAAATTTACGTTGGATGCTACAAGGTGCTTAGGCGCATGTGGTTTAGCTCCTGTCATGATGGTAAATGACGATGTATATGGTAGGCTAGTACCTGAGGACATCGCCGGTATAATACAAAAATATAAATAATCATGCAGGACATATCGCTTCACATATTGGATATTGTGCAAAACTCTATTGTTGCCAATGCTACTTTGATAATTATAACTATAAAAGAGGATATTAAAACAGATAAACTTATAGTAAGCGTTGAGGACAATGGAATGGGAATGGATAAAGAAACAATAAATAGGGTAATAGATCCTTTCTATACTACCAGGACTACCAGACGTGTAGGCTTGGGAATACCACTTTTAAAGGCGGCTGCTGAATTATCTGGCGGGTGTCTTAATATCTATTCAGAAAAGGGCAAAGGCACTGCCATAATGGCGGTTTTTGGCTTGTCAAACATAGATCGTCCACCCCTTGGTGATATGGAGGATACTGTAGCTACGCTTATATTATGCAATCCATATATAGACTTTATATATCGCCATAGTACTCCTGGTGGACAGTTTGAGCTGGATACGAGGGCTGTTAAACAACAGTTGGGAGAAGTTCCTATATGCAATTCTCAGGTGATCGATTGGATAAGAGAATATATAAAAGAGGGAATTAATCAAATCGGTGGAGGTGCAATAGTATGAAAACCTTACAGGAATTAGAAGAGATAAGGAAAAAGACTTTAGAGTCTGTTAATTTAAGAAAAGAACGTAAAGGGACTCGTGTAGTCGTAGGGATGGGTACTTGTGGTATTGCAGCAGGGGCAAGGCCAGTACTCATGGCTTTTGTTGAAGAGGTAAAAAAACGTGATCTTTCAGATGTGACAGTCACACAGACAGGATGTATAGGTGTATGCAGATTAGAGCCTATGGTAGAAATATATAAACCTGGTGAAGAGAAGGTGACCTATGTAAAGATGACACCGGAAAAAGTTGCCAGAATAGTATCGGAGCATATAGTAAATGGCAATGTAGTTTCGGAATATACAATAGGAGCTTATGGTGAGAAATAATCAATGGATGTGAGGAGGTAAAAAAATGCAACTATATCGTTCGCATGTATTGGTCTGCGGAGGAACGGGGTGCCATTCTTCAGGTTCAGACCATATTATAGAAGCCTTTAATGAAGAACTAGAAAAGAACGGTCTACAAAATGAAGTAAAGGTAATAAGGACAGGTTGTTTTGGCCTATGTGAGGTAGGACCTGTTGTTATAGTATATCCTGAAGGGGCATTTTATAGCAGGATAAAGGCAGAGGATGTACCAGAGATAGTATCGGAACATCTATTGAAGGGCCGTATCGTTACAAAACTTTTGTATCATGATGTTGTGCATGATGATGAAGCTATAAAATCATTAAACGAAGCCCAATTTTATAAAAAGCAACATCGCATTGCCCTTCATAATTGTGGCGTTATAGATCCGGAAAATATAGATGAATATATAGCTTTTAATGGGTATAAAGCATTAGCCAAGGCACTGACTGAGATGACTCCTGAAGAAGTTATAGAGACTATAAAGGCATCGGGTTTAAGGGGTCGTGGTGGAGCAGGTTTCCCTACAGGGCTTAAATGGGAGTTTACTGCAAAGGCCGAAGGCGATAAAAAGTATGTATGCTGCAATGCAGACGAAGGGGATCCAGGTGCATTTATGGATAGGAGTATTCTAGAAGGTGATCCTAATGCAGTGTTAGAAGCTATGACCATAGCAGGTTATGCAGTGGGGGCAGATCAGGGATATATATATGTAAGGGCTGAGTATCCTATTGCAGTCAAGAGATTGTCCATAGCCATAGATCAGGCCCATGAGTATGGTCTTTTAGGTAAAAACATATTCGGGACCGATTTTAGTTTTGATATAGAATTAAGATTGGGTGCAGGTGCTTTTGTATGTGGTGAGGAAACAGCCCTTATGGGATCAATAGAAGGAAAAAGGGGAGAGCCTAGACCACGTCCCCCATTTCCAGCGGTAAAGGGTGTATTTGGTAAACCAACCCTTTTAAATAATGTTGAAACATATGCAAATATTACTCAGATAATATTAAATGGCCCTGAGTGGTTTAGAAGTATTGGAACGGAAAAAAGTAAGGGGACCAAGGTATTTGCACTAGGTGGTAAGATCAATAATACCGGTCTTGTAGAGGTACCTATGGGTACTACACTGAGGGAGATTATATATGATATTGGTGAAGGAATACCTAATGGGAAGAAGTTCAAAGCAGCCCAGACAGGGGGACCCTCAGGTGGATGTATACCTGTACAACATTTGGATACGCCCATAGACTATGACTCACTTATGCAGATAGGTTCTATGATGGGCTCAGGTGGTCTTATTGTTATGGACGAGGATAACTGCATGGTCGATATAGCAAAGTTCTTCCTGCAGTTTACGGTAGATGAATCATGTGGTAAGTGCCCTCCGTGTCGTATAGGAACCAAACGGATGCTTGAGATACTAGAGAGGATAACCAGTGGAAAAGGCGAAGAAGGGGATATAGAAAAGTTAGAGGCTCTTGGAGAGAGTATAAAGGCCTCTGCACTATGCGGTCTTGGCCAAACGGCGCCGAACCCTGTTTTAAGTACCATAAAATATTTTAGAGATGAGTATGAAGCGCATATTCGAGATAAAAAATGTCCTGCAGGTGTATGTCAGGCACTTCTTCAATATGTAATAGATCCCGAAAAATGTAAAGGCTGTAGCTTATGTGCTAAAAACTGTCCTGTAGGTGCGATAAGCGGAGAGAGAAAGAGTCCATTTAAGATAGATACGGAAAAGTGTATAAAATGTGGAGCTTGTATGACAAAATGTCCTTTCCACGCAATTGAAAAGAAATAATGTATTTAAGGGAGTGAAAATAGCATGGAAATGATAAAAGTTACTATAGACGGAGTCCAAGTAGAAGTTCCTAAGGGATCTACTGCTTTGGAAGCTGCCAGGGCAGCCAATATAGATATACCTACCTTATGTTATCTGAAGGATATAAACGAGATAGGTGCTTGCCGTATGTGTTTGGTTGAAGTAAAGGGCGCAAGATCTTTGCAGGCTTCCTGTGTATATCCAGTAGCTGACGGTATGGAGATAAAGACTAATTCTAAAGCTGTAAGAGAGGCTAGACGTGTAAATTTGGAGCTTATACTCTCAAATCATGAAAAAAAATGTCTTACCTGCGTACGCAATCAAAATTGCGAATTGCAAGAATTAGCTGAAAAATTAGGAATAGAGGATATAAGATACGAAGGGGAGATGACAAAGGCACCAGTAGATGACCTTTCGCCTTCCATTGTGAGGGATCCTAAAAAGTGCATATTATGTAGACGCTGTGTAGCAGTATGTCGCAATGTTCAAGGTATAGGCGTGATAGGTGCTAACGATAGAGGTTTTAATACATCTATAGGCCCGGTATTTGATATGAGCTTGTCGGAAGTGCCTTGTATAAACTGTGGTCAGTGTATAGAGGCTTGTCCGGTAGGTGCACTACATGAAAAGGATGAAACGGAAAAGGTATGGGATGCACTAAATGATCCTGATCTTCATGTGGTAGTGCAGACTGCTCCCGCCGTTAGGGTAGCCCTAGGCGAAGAGTTTGGTATGCCTATTGGAACCAATGTAAAGGGTAAGATGGTATCGGCATTAAAGCGTTTGGGCTTTGATAAGGTATATGATACGGATTTTGCAGCGGATCTTACCATAATGGAAGAGGGCACTGAGCTTTTAGGGCGGATAAAAAATGGAGGTACCTTGCCTATGATTACCTCCTGTAGTCCTGGATGGATAAAATATTGTGAGCATTATTATCCTGAATTTTTGGATAATCTATCAACCTGCAAGTCCCCCCATGAAATGATGGGTGCAGTGATAAAATCCTATTATGCAGAGAAAAACAATATTGATCCAGAAAAGATATTCGTGGTATCAGTAATGCCATGTACTGCCAAAAAGTTCGAGGCACAGCGTCCCGAGCTTAGTGCAAGTGGATATCCAGATGTAGACGTAGTGCTAACTACCCGTGAACTGGGCAGGATGATAAAGCAGGCTGGTATAGATTTTGTGAAACTGCCTGATGACAAGTTTGATGATATGCTAGGCGATTCTACGGGTGCTGCAGTTATATTTGGTGCTACTGGTGGTGTTATGGAAGCAGCTATAAGGACGGTAGCCGAGCTGGTAACTGGGAAACCTCTTGATGATATAGAGATAAAAGATGTGCGTGGAATAGAAGGGGTAAAAGAGACGGAAATAGACTTGGGAGATATGAAGCTTAGAGCGGCTGTTGCACATGGTACTGCCAATGCAAAGGCATTGCTTGAAAAGGTAAAATCAGGGGATAAGACCTATGATTTTATAGAGGTCATGGGTTGTCCTGGTGGGTGTGTAACTGGAGGAGGTCAGCCTATTGTAGATTCTAGGACGTTGGCTGAAGTAGATCCTAAAGAACTAAGGGCAGCTGCCATATATGAAGAGGATAGAAATTTACCTATACGTAAATCCCATGAAAATCCATCCATAAAAAAATTGTATGATGATTTTCTAGGTGAGCCTAATAGTCATAAGGCTCATGGATTATTGCATACCCATTATGTAGAGAGAAAGAAATATTGAAAGATGTAACTTAGAGGAAACGCTCGGCTTTAACCGCTTACTGGTGATAGGTCGGGCGTTTTTTATTGATGGAATGTTTGTTTTTAACTTTTGATTTGATAAAATCACGTAACTTTGTTACAACTATACTATAATATGATTATATCATACTATCTATTTTGAAATTACGGATTGAGGCTTACTTTATATATGGTTGACTTAAATAAAAGATAATCATATAATGAAAAAAGGAAGAAAAGAAGGAACACACGTTCTATAAATGGGAGGTTTTTTAATGGACAGGGCGTACGACGCAAATCATATTCATGTATTGGAAGGATTAGAAGCAGTCCGTATGCGTCCGGGGATGTACATAGGTTCTACCGGTATTCGCGGGCTTCATCATCTTTTATGGGAGATAATAGATAATGCCGTAGATGAGGCAGTAAACGGCTTTGCTAAAGGTATAGAGGTAGTATTGAATAAAGATGGCAGTGTTTCAGTTATAGATGATGGTAGGGGTATACCCGTTGACAATCATCCAAAGCTAAAAATACCAGGCGTTCAAGTGGTATTTACCCAGCTTCATGCAGGGGGCAAGTTTGATATAGATTCTTACAATTTTTCCGGTGGTTTGCATGGTGTTGGGGCATCGGTAGTAAATGCCCTGTCAAGGTGGTTGGAAGTAGAGATAAAAAGGGACGGAAAGCTTTATCGACAAAGATATGAAAGTGTATATGATAAAAAGTTGAATAAAATAATATCTGGTATGCCGGTTACCCCTTTGGAAGAAGTGGGGGGGACTAGTGGCACAGGGACTAAGATTACTTTTCTACCCGATGACAGGGTCTTTGATGATGTAAAATTTAATGTGGATATAATATCTAAGCGTCTTAGAGAATTGTCATTTTTAAACAAGGGCATATTTATAGTGCTAAAGGATAAGCGCAATGATGACGATATTTTGGAACAAAAGTTTATATATGATGGTGGAATTGCTGATTTTGTCCACTATTTAAACGAGGACAAGAACGTTATTCATAACGATATAATATATTTTGAAGATCAAAGAGATGGTATATATTTGGAGGTTGCATTTCAATATACCGATTCCTATACTGAGAATATATTTTCATATGTAAACAATATTCCCACCACTGAAGGTGGTACCCATGAGACGGGATTTAAATCGGCCCTTACTAAGGTATTCAACGATTATGCAAGGAAATTGGGATTACTAAAGGAACGGGATAATAATTTAACAGGTGAGGACGTGCGAGAAGGTATAAATGCCATATTATCCGTTAAGATGCATAATGTACAGTTTGATGGCCAAACCAAGACCAAGCTGGGAAATTCCGAAGCCAGATCGGCAGTGGAAGGTATGGTAACAGATGGGCTTGTGCACTTGATGGAGGATACAACATATGATAACACGTTAAAACTTATAATAGATAAGGCCATAAAGGCTGCTAAAGTAAGGGAGGCAGCTAGACGGGCCAAAGATGTTGCAAGGAAGAAAAGTGGACTGGATAGTGCACCACTTGTAGGTAAATTAGCTAGCTGCACCAGTCGTGATCCTAGGATAAATGAGCTTTTTATAGTAGAGGGTGATTCTGCTGGCGGTTCTGCAAAGCAGGGTAGGGAAAGGCATTTTCAGGCTATACTGCCACTTAGGGGCAAGCCTTTAAATGCGGAAAAGAAAAGGCTAGATCAGGTACTTGCAAATGAAGAATTTAGGACCATAATATCCGCTTTAGGTACGGGTATAGATGAGGATTTTAATATAGATAATTTAAAATATGATAAGGTTATAATATTGTCAGATGCTGACCAGGATGGTGCTCATATAAGGGCAATACTTCTTACTTTTTTCTTCAGATATATGAGGGAATTGATAGCCAGAGGACATGTATATATTGGACTCCCGCCTCTTTACAAGGTACAAAAGGGCAAAAAGATAGAGTATGCATATGATGACGGGGAGCTTAAGGATAAGATTAAAAAGGTAGGCAAGGGATACACGATACAGCGATACAAAGGTTTAGGTGAGATGAATCCTGAGCAATTATGGGAGACCACCATGGATCCAGAAAGACGGGCAATACTTCAGGTTACGATAGAAGATGCGGCAGAGGCGGACAAGCTGGTTACAGTGCTGATGGGAGATAGGGTAGAGCCAAGGCGGGAGTATATAAGCCGACATGCAAATTTTAACAAGGTAGATACTTTTCAGGAGATGGGGGTATAGGATATGGCAAGAAAGAGAAAAAAAGATTTGAATAATATTAAAGGAAATATAGTAATACAAAGACCATTGGAAGAGGTAATGCATGATTCCATAATGCCCTATGCAGAGTATGTAATAATGGAACGTGCCCTTCCTAGGGTAGAGGATGGATTAAAACCAGTACAGCGTAGGATACTCTATACCATGTATGAACTAGATCTATCACCTGATAAGCCATATAGAAAATCTGCGAGAATTGTGGGTGATACACTTGGTAAATATCATCCACATGGGGATACATCGGTGTATGATGCAATGGTCCGTATGGCTCAGCCGTTTAATATGGGTGAAATGCTTGTAGACGGACATGGTAACTTTGGATCAATAGATGGTGATTCTGCAGCTGCAATGCGCTATACTGAGGCAAAGATGACACCCCTTGCCATGGAGATGCTTAGGGATATAGAAAAGGATACAGTGCCATTTGGATTAAATTTTGACGATACCCTTAAGGAACCGGAGGTACTGCCGGCGCGTTTTCCCAATCTGTTAGTAAATGGTGCCTCAGGTATTGCTGTAGGCCTTGCCACAAATATACCGCCTCACAATCTTGGAGAGGTGATAGACGGCGTAATAGCTAGGATGCATGACCCGGATATTTCTCTTGAAGAGTTATTAAAGATAATACCAGGTCCTGATTTTCCCACGGGAGGTATACTGGTAGGACAGGAAGGTATATATGATGCATATAATTCTGGTCGGGGCAAGGTAATTATACGAGCTAAGGTGGATATAGAAGATATCGGCAATGGCAAAAAAGCATTGGTTATAAGTGAATTGCCCTATCAGGTTAATAAGGCCAATCTATTGGAGAAGATATTGAAACTTAGTGAGGAACGTAAAGGCATATTAAGTGGTATATCGGATATAAGGGATGAGTCAGATCGTAAAGGAATAAGGGCTGTTATAGAGATTAAGAAGGATGCCGATGCGGAAAAGATATTAAACTATCTCTATAAATATTCCGATCTTCAAGTTACATTCGGTATAAATATGGTGGCAATAGCAGATGGTAAACCCAGGCAACTTGGTCTTCAGTCAATGATTGATTACTATATAGCACACCAGAAGGATATAGTTACAAAGCGCACCATACATGACCTTGAAAAAGCCAAATCTAGGGCCCATATACTTGAAGGACTCATAAAGGCTATAGAGGATATAGACAAGGTTATAGCACTTATTCGTTCATCTAAAAATCCAAAGGAAGCAAGGGGAAAGCTCATGTCTGAGTTTGATCTGACGGAGATTCAGGCTCAGGCTATTTTGGATATGCGGCTTCAAAAGCTTACCAATCTAGAGAGTATAGAACTTGAAAAGGAGTACAATGGTCTTTTAAAGACTATAGAAAAACTGTCGGCCATATTATCATCAGAAAAACAACTTTTAGCTATTATAAAGAAAGAACTAGGGAATATAAAGAAAAAATACGCATGTCCCCGCCGTACTCAGATAATAAGGGATAGCTCGGAGGCTGAGATAAAGATAGAAGATCTTATCTATGTGGAAGATATGGTGATTACCCTTACCCATAACCAGGAAATAAAGAGGGTATCTTTAAAATCATTCAACCGTTCAAGTAAGGATGTTGAAACTGTAGATATTAGAGCAGGCGACTATATGGAATATTTAGTCGATTCATCTACAGATCATAGATTATTGTTCTTTACCGATATAGGCAATTGCTATAGTATAGATTGTATTAATATACCTGAAGGCAAGTGGAAGGATAGGGGAGTAAAGTTATCTAGCTTGATAAATGGTTTGGATACGAATGAACATATAATATCTGTTTTGTCGATAAAGGAGTTTTCAGAAGACAGATATATACAGTTCTATACATCAGGCGGTATGGTAAAACGTACTATTTTATCAGAATATGAGGCAAAAAGAACCAAAATACAGGCTTGTGGTTTAAAAAAGGATGACAGGATAATAGGCGCCCAATTGACCCATGGTGAGGCAGATATACTCTTAATTACTAAAAATGGCATGAGCATAAGATTTAGCGGTCAGGAAGTAAGTAGCATGGGGCGGACAGCCTGTGGAGTTAGGGGGATCCAGTTAAAGGATAATGACGAAGTAATATGGGGGAATGAAGTAAAGGATGATGGAAAAGTTAGTATGATTACCGATATGGCCTTTGGACATAAAGTCAAGGCGGAAAAATTTGAAAGACAGGGTAGAGGTGGTATAGGATTTAAAGGTATTAGTCTTAATAAGAACGGCAGGAATGGAACGGAAGTTATATCTGTATTTTATGATAACCAGCCCTATGAGATAATACTTCAGCCAGTAGATGGGGATAGCATCCGTGTGAGTACTGAGGATATAAAGGATGGAGATAGGGGTGGTAGGGGACATTTATTAAGTCCCATAGCAAATGTGATATCATTTGCATACCGTAATTATTATTAATTTTTATGTCATATACCTCACTTAGTATAAATAGATTATTAGTGAGGTGTTAAAATATGAATGTAGTATATATATCAAAGACAAGAGCTTTAAGGATATTGGTAGTGTTTTTGTTGGTCCTAGTATCTGTTGCATATTCACAGACTTTAAACCCCAAAGGAGTAAACGTATTTTTTGATAATACTAGACAGTTACCTATATATTGTGTAGAAACGGACCAAAAAAAGATTGCCATTTCATTTGATGCTGCCTGGGGTGCAGAATACACCGGAGAGATTCTTAAGATATTGGATGAGCGAGATATAAAGGCCACTTTTTTTCTAGTAGGTATATGGGTGGACAAATATCCCGATAAGGTAAGGGAGATTGCAGGTCAAGGGCATGAAATAGGGAATCATTCAACCACCCATCCCCATATGTCAAAGCTATCGCGGCAGCAGATAATAAATGAACTTGAAACTACTCAGAAAAAGAACGAACAGTTGGCGGGAGATAGGGCAGTCAAGCTTTTTAGACCTCCATATGGAGATTATAATGATGTACTCGTTACTACCTGCCGAGAATTGGGGTATTACCCCATACAATGGGATGTGGATTCCTTGGATTGGAAAGAGTATGGTGCAGATCATACTGTAAATCAAGTGCTTAAAAAAGTACAAAATGGGTCTATAGTTCTCTTCCATAATAACGCCAAATATACTCCTCAGGCTTTGCCTGTGATATTGGATAATCTTATCGAGCAAGGGTATGAGATAGTACCCATATCGGAGTTAATTTACAAGGACAGTTACTCTATTGATCACACTGGTAGGCAAAGAAAAATAGATAATTAGGTATAAATATTATCTACAGGAATATATATGGTGTTAGATATATCTGCTGCAGATGAATAGGGGAAGGGAGAGGTACAAAATGGGTGATAATAAAAGTGAAAGTAACAAAGTACTCTTATCGGGTACTGTAGATTCGCCTTTACAATTTAGTCATCAGATATATGGTGAGGGATTCTATGATTTTAATTTATCTATTCCAAGGCTTAGTGGTTATGTAGACTTATTGCCTGTTACCGTATCAGAGAGATTGCTTACCGGCGATACAACGCTCTCACCCGGTGCAAAGGTGGTTGTAGAGGGTCAATTAAGGTCTTATAATAAGTTTTTAAACGGTGCGAGCAGGCTTATATTGACCGTTTTCGCAAGGGACATATCAATGCAACAGGAAGAGCTGAAAAATCCTAATCAGATATATTTGAATGGATTTATATGTAAACCTCCCATATATAGGGTAACACCATTTAAAAGGGAAATAGCAGATCTTCTTTTGGCCGTCAATCGTCCATATAACAAATCTGACTATATTCCGGCGATTGCATGGGGAAGAAATGCAAGATTTTGCAGTACCCTATCGGTAGGTGATAATATAGTGTTATGGGGGAGGATACAAAGTCGTCAATACCAAAAAAAATTGTCTGAGGATAACGTAGTAGAAAAGACTGCATATGAAGTATCCATAACTAAGATGGAAGCAGTCAAACAAGAATCATCATAAAAAATGCCTTGGGCATTTTTTTTATTATATTAATGTGTTAGAATAAAAAAGGAATCCATCGCAGGATGGATTCCTGGTTTTAATTCTACTATTAGGTAGGTTTAGTAGGAATCAAAAGTCTTTGTCCCGGATATATGAGATCGGGACGTGGTATATTATTGAGTTTTATTATACTATCTATTGGAACATCAAACTTTTTAGCTATAGAGTATAATGTGTCTCCTTCTTTAACTATATACACTTGGCCTCCAGGTGGCGGAGAAGGGGGTTGAGCCTTTGGTATTAGAATTCTTTGACCAGGATATATTGTATAAGGTGGCTGTATAGCATTGGCTGCTATAAGATCCCTTAAAGGTACATTATATTTTTGTGCTATTTTGTATAAAGAATCACCAGGCTGTACTATATAGTAAAATCCAGTTGGTGGGGTACCATCAGATGCCCCCGGTATTATAATTAGCTGTCCTGGGTATATGAGGCTGGGATTTTGTATGTTGTTAGCAGCCATTATTGCTTCAACGGTAGTATTAAAACGTTTTGCGATGCTATATAGTGTATCGCCTGGCTGTACCACATAGGACATAATAACACTCCTTTCTTGTTGTGTGCATAATACAGTGTATGCACTATGGAATAGGATGGTTACTAAATATGCTAAGTGGTATAAAAATATCATACAAGGAGGTGTATGGATATGAGTTATGAGTCAAAAATTCAGGATGCATCTGTGGATCAATTATTTGAGGCTATTTTAGCCCTTGAAAATACAGAGGAATGCTATAGATTCTTTGAAGATATATGTACAATAAACGAAATAAAATCTTTAGCTCAAAGGTTACAGGTAGCTATAATGCTTCGTCAAAGGAATACATATACCGAAATCGCAGAACAAACAGGAGCTAGTACTGCCACCATAAGTAGGGTTAACAGATGTCTTATGTATGGTGCTGATGGATATAATACAATATTGGACAGGCTTGGATATGGGGGAACGGACAAATAAAAGTTAAATGGGTGATTATGTATGTTAAATAACGAATTGAAGGAAAAGTATTGTCTGTTAAGGGATAAGATAATAGAGAATAAGTATGTTAATTTGAACAGTATGCAGCGGAGGGCTGTACTGGCAGGGGATGGCCCTATACTTATTTTGGCGGGAGCAGGATCGGGGAAAACCACCGTAATGGTAAATCGCATATCGAGATTGATACAATTTGGTAATGTTTATAATAGTGATTATACGCCAGAAGATCTAACTTTGGAGGATATTAGGGTCATGGAGGACATGGTGCAAAATTCTCAAAATGACCCACTTGATGATAGGATAAAATATCTATTGGAAGAGAAGGGTGTATATCCTGGTAGTATATTGGCTATAACCTTTACAAACAAGGCAGCAAAAGAGATGAAAGAGAGAGTAATGTCCCTTATAGGAGAAAGGGCATCGGATATATGGATAAGCACATTTCATTCTGCCTGCGTAAGAATACTTAGGCGAGATATTGAGAAGATAGGCTATTCTAGAAATTTTGTAATATATGATGATAGTGATCAGAAAAGTATCATAAAAGATTGTATAAAGGAACTAGAGTATAACGAGAAATATTTTGATGTAAAAAGTGTAAAATCACATATAGGCAACTTGAAGGACAAACTTAAAAAACCTGAAGAATATGAAAAAGAGGTAAGGGGCAAATATAGGGATGAACAGATGGCAAAACTCTATAAATTATATCAGCAAAAGCTTAAACAGAATAATGCCCTGGATTTTGATGATATAATAAACATGACAGTAGAGCTGTTTACCCTTAGACCAGATATACTTGACTATTATCAAAGAAAATTTAAATATATAATGGTGGATGAATATCAGGATACGAACTATGCCCAATATATGTTCGTAAAATTGCTATCTAAAAAGCACAGAAATATCTGTGTTGTGGGGGATGATGACCAGTCGATATATGGATGGAGAGGGGCTGATATACGAAATATACTGGATTTTGAAAAGGATTTTGAAAATGCCCTTACTATAAAACTGGAACAAAACTATAGATCGACTCAGGTCATACTGGATGCAGCAAACAAAGTAATAGGCAATAATCATTCAAGAAAGCCAAAAAATTTATGGACTAGCAAAGAATCTGGTAATAAAATACGGATATACAAAGCTGTAGATGAACGGGATGAAGCTCAGTTTATATGTAGAACCATAGCACAGCTAAGGGAAAACGGATATAAAAATTCGGATTTTGCAATACTCTACAGGATGAATGCCCAATCAAGGGTACTGGAAGAGGCATTGATGCAATATGCAATCCCCTACCGCATATATGGAGGTTTGCGTTTTTATGACAGAAAAGAAATAAAGGATATAGTATCATATTTACGTCTTATCGTAAACCCGAATGATGATGTGAGTTTGAAACGGGCAATAAATGAACCAAAACGCGGCATAGGTCAGACTACAGTAGCTAATCTTGAACAGACTGCAATAAGGCATGGGGACAGTATGTTTGGCATTATTTTAGATGCTGAAAAATATAGGGACGATCTCTCGAGGGCGACTGGGAAGCTAAAAGAATTTGGATCCCTTATGTCCAATCTAATAGCCATGAGTCAGGTTATGCCAGTTACAGAATTTATAGAGAATCTTATAGAACAGATTGGATATATGGATTATATTCAAAAAAGCAAAGATGAAAAAGGCGAGAGCCGCATAGAAAACATAAAAGAGTTTGTGTCGGCTGCTAGTGAGTTTGAAAAGGAAAATCCAGATGCCCAATTGATAGATTTTCTTGAGAATATTGCCTTGGTATCGGATCTTGATAATCTTGGTGAAGATGATGCTGCAATTACCCTTATGACACTCCATAGCGCCAAGGGCCTTGAATTTCCTGTAGTATTTATGACGGGTTTGGAAGATGGTATATTTCCAAGTTCTAGAGCCATTTATGAAGACGGGAGACTGGAAGAAGAGCGGAGACTTTGTTATGTAGGTATTACTAGGGCACAGAAACTTTTATATATTTCTTATGCACTGAATAGAACTTTATATGGAACTTTTCAGTCATGTATACCGTCTAGATTTATAGATGAGCTTCCAGATGATTGTATTATGTTTACATTGCCTGGCTCGAAGAATGAAAAAAAAGAAGAAAGAGTAGTTAGTAAACAAATTAGCAAAAAGGCAGTAGCCCCAGAGATTCCACAACAAAATCATATTAAACAAAGATTTAGTCTAGGAGATAGGGTGATGCACAAGAGGTTTGGACAGGGAACGGTGGTCTCTGTACAAAAAAGGAATGATGATGATACTGAGCTTGCAATCGCCTTTGAACAGGGAGGTATACGCAAGTTTCTAGCCAGTTTGGCACCTCTTAAAAAAATAGATTAGAAGGGGTATTAGAAGTTGGATATACAAAAAGTTAAAGAAGAAGTACAAAAATTAAGAGAAAAGATAAGATACCATAATTACAGATATTATGTATTGGATGATCCGGAGATTGGGGATTATGAATATGACAAGATGCTAAATAGGCTAATAGAGCTGGAGAATAAATTTCCAGAACTTATAACTCCTGATTCGCCTACACAAAGGGTAGGTGGGCAACCAATAAAGGAATTTGGGACAGTACAGCATGTGGTGCCTCTTCTCAGCCTTGCGAATGCATTTAACGACGGCGAACTCAAGGATTTTGATAGGCGTGTTAAAAATACTGTTGGAAGAGATGTAAGATATATTATAGAGCCAAAGATAGATGGATTATCAGTGGCACTTGAATATGAAAAAGGTGTATTCGTAAGGGGTGCTACTAGGGGAGATGGATTTGTAGGTGAAGATATTACCCAAAATATAAGGACTATAAAATCCATTCCATTGAAGCTTAACAAGCCTGTTGACATAATAGTTCGGGGAGAAGTATTCATGCCGAAGAAGGCGTTTGAAAAGCTCAATACTGAACGGGCATTGGCTGGGCAAAATTTATTTGCTAACCCAAGAAATGCTGCGGCAGGTTCCTTAAGACAGCTAGATCCTAAGATTACTGCTACACGTGATCTTGATATATTCGTATTTAATATTCAGCAGACACGGGATGTACACTTAAAGAGTCATATGGAGAGCCTTGAGTATTTAAAAGAACTGGGCTTTAAAATAATACCTGCCATACTAAACACAGCTTCTATAGAGGATATGGCAAAGGTATGCAATGATTGGCAGGACAAGAGGCATGCCCTTTCATTTGATATAGATGGATTGGTACTAAAGGTGGATGATCTATCTCAAAGGGAAGTGCTGGGTTTTACTGCAAAAAATCCTCGTTGGGCCATTGCATACAAATTTCCTCCAGAGAGGCAGGAGACAAAGATTCTTGATATAATAGTGCAGGTTGGAAGGACAGGAGTACTTACACCTACGGCTGTATTTGAACCGGTAGTAGTAGCTGGTTCTACCATATCACGGGCTACTTTACATAATAAGGATTATATAAAGCAAAAAGATATAAGAATAGGAGATATCGCCATAATTCAAAAGGCAGGAGATGTCATTCCGGAGGTATATGAGGTTAGAAAGGAAAAGAGGACTGGGGATGAAAAGCCGTTTACTATGCCAAATGTATGTCCCATATGTGGTGCAAAAGTGGTACGATTGGAAGGGGAAGCGGCTTCAAGGTGTATAGGGGATGCTTGCCCTGCACAGATAAGCAGGCTGATTATTCATTTTGCATCTAGGGATGCTATGGATATAGATGGATTGGGCCCTGCCATAATAAATCAGCTTTTAGATAATGGTCTTATACATGATGCTGGTGATCTTTATTATATAACCCATGATCAGCTAAAAAGTTTGGAACGCATGGGAGAAAAATCGGCTACTAATATTATACGTGCTATAGATGAGAGCAAGGGTCGCGGGCTTGATAGATTGTTATTTGCCCTGGGGATACCTCTTGTAGGCACTAGAGCGGCATCTCTCATTGCCGGCTATTTTGGACATATTGATAATATCATAACCGCAGAAGCAGATGACTTTTTACAGATTGATGAAATAGGAGATAAGATTGCAAATAGCATAGTTACCTTTTTTAGACAGCCTCAGAATATTGCTCTAGTGGAAAAGCTTCGGAAGGCGGGAGTAAGTTTGGAATACAAAAGACGAGAAATAGGTAATGCTTTAGAGGGTATGGCTTTTGTATTAACCGGAACTTTAGAAAATTATACTCGCGAAGAGGCAAAACAGGCAATAGAAGAGAGGGGAGGACGGGTAGTATCTTCCGTTAGCAAAAAGGTAGATTGTGTATTGGCGGGAGAAAAGGCCGGAAGTAAACTTCAAAAGGCAAAAGATTTAGGTGTCAAAATAATAGATGAGGAAGAATTTAATGCCCTGTTAAATAGGTCATAAGTACTATTTAATATATAAGGAATAAAAAGGTTGATTTATCTTTTTAAAAATGATTTAATATTTTATAGGGAGATGAGAAAGTGAACAAACGCAAAATAAGTCTTATACTAATCTTAACAGTTGTTGTACTATCTTATGCATCTAGTGCACTTGCTGCTCCGGTAAATATCAGTAGGCTACTTAGACTGGGTAGTCGTGGGGCAGATGTAGCGATGGTGCAAAATAGGCTCAATCAGTTAGGGTATAATTGCGGGAAGGCTGATGGAATATTTGGACGGTCTACATATAATGCAGTAGTGGCATTTCAGCGAGCAAACAGGCTTGGTGCGGACGGCATAGTTGGGAGGAATACTCTAGATAGGCTATTTGATGGACAAGCCAATGTACCGTCACAATCTGGAGGAAACAATAATCCAGATTCATCTACAAGCAATGTACCCATAACATCTCTACTTCGAATGGGCAGTAGAGGAACGGAGGTAGTGATTCTTCAAAACCGATTAAATCAGTTAGGTTACGATTGTGGCAAAGCAGATGGTATATTTGGACAAGGTACTCACAATGCAGTAATGGCATTTCAGCGTACTAATGGGCTTAGTGCGGATGGTATAGTCGGTAAAAATACTGCAGAAAAACTGTTTTCAAGCTCTAGCATACCTTCAAGGGGCGATGAAATACCAAATCCAAACCCAAGTCCGGAACCAGCTCCAAACCCACAGCCAACACAGCCTGATGATGGGTTTACGCCTTTCCGTGGTGTGCCAGGGGCATTAAAAGGTAAGGTAGTAATACTTGATCCAGGGCATGGTGGTAGAGATTCAGGAGCGACATCCAATGGATTTAAGGAAAAGGATTTTACCTTGGATATGGCCCTGAGATTGGAGAGAATGCTGAAAGAGGCGGGCGCTACAGTACTTATGACACGCAATAGTGATGTGACTGCAGAATTATATTATCGTGGTGCCTTTGTCAACAATTATATTTTAGAGCAGGAAATAGCTTACTTAGAGAAAAAGATACAAAACAACCAAAATGCCCAAAATTCACAGGCTCAGCTGAATGAGCTAAAGCAGCTAAAAGAACAAAAGGAAATCGAAATAGATAATATTCGTGATCGAATTATCTACTTGGATGACCAGATAAAGGAAAGCAAGTTCAAGTTAGAACAGTTAGATGGGGTTGAGAATGAACAAAAAGATCAATTAAAACAAGAAATTTCCGCTTTTGATAAAGAGATAGATTTAAAACTTCCCTTGGTGTTATCCCTCTCAAACGAGATAGATGATTTAAAGAATCAAATATCTAGATTGGAAAACAATATCTCAGGGGATGATATTGCTAGATTAGCAGACTTGAAGGCTAAACAGGCTAGAGTTAAGGAAACCCTTGCAAAACCTTCATACAAAGGAAGATCGGGCATCTATACTGGGAGTAGTATAAACACTACAGCCAATAAGGATTTAGCGGAGATATTTGATTTGACAGCTGAAAAATATCAGAGCAATATAGTATTTTTGTCAATACACTGTAATTCTACTGGAGATGCTGTTCAAACCGGTGCATCGGGCGTAAGGGTATATCATCGTCCTAATGCCCAGTCCAACTATTATAAAAATTATAATGATCAAAAGCGAAGATATTTTTCTCAAAGATTGATTGAATCGATAAATGAGACAACTAATTTTGCAAAAAAATCAGGGTATTTATACACTGCTGATTTCGCAGTACTTAGGGAACAAAATTTACCTTCTGCCCTTGTAGAGGTAGGATTTATTAATAATCCCAATGATCTCGACCTTTTAAATAAAGCTCAGACTAGGGAAGATGTAGCACAGGGGTTGTATAAAGGTATAGTATCTTATTTTAATTGATGAAAAGGGGAATGACCTTATGGCCATTTCCTTTTTTATTAGAGGCCAAAAAGAATGAAACGTTGTATAAATGAGCAAAAAGTAGTAAAATATCTAACATGGTATAAAATATTACGATGTAAAATTAAAAAATAGAGCGAGGTAGTTGTATGAGTAATTATGAGACAGTAATAGGTCTTGAAATTCATGCTGAGCTTAGTACCCATTCAAAAGTATTTTGTGGATGTACTACTGAATTTGGCGGGCAACCCAATACACATTGTTGTCCGATATGTACAGGGATGCCTGGGGTGCTCCCATCTGTAAACAAAAGGGCGGTAGAATATGCCATAAAGGCAGGTCTGGCGCTTAATTGTAATATTGCAGAATATAGCAAGATGGATAGAAAAAACTATTGTTACCCAGACTTACCAAAGGCTTACCAAATATCCCAGTTTGATTTGCCCTTATGCTATGGGGGGTATTTGAATATAGAAGTGGATGGTCAGGTAAAGCGAATAGGAATAAATCGCATTCATTTAGAGGAAGATGCCGGAAAACTTGTTCATGATCAGTCTGAAACTGAATCATTTGTAGACTATAATCGATGTGGAGTACCATTAATAGAGATAGTAACAGAACCTGATATGCGTTCACCTGAAGAAGGTAGGATATTTCTTGAAAAGGTAAAATCCATACTTGAATATATAGAAGTATCGGATTGTAAAATGGAGGAAGGTTCTCTAAGATGCGATGTTAATGTATCAGTACGACCCAGAGGACAAAAGGAGTTTGGTATACGTACCGAGATGAAAAATCTAAATTCATTTAGGGCGGCATATAGAGCTATGGAGTATGAATCTCGAAGACATATACAGGTGTTAGGGGAAGGAGGTACCATAGGCCAAGAAACTAGGAGATGGGATGATGCCTTAGGCAAAAGTTATACAATGCGTACAAAGGAAGAAGCCCAGGACTATAGGTATTTTCCTGAGCCTGATCTGGTGCCTATAGTGGTAGATAGGGCATGGGTGGAAAAATTGAAAGGAGAATTGCCCGAACTTCCAGATGATAAAAAGATGCGTTATGTAGATGAGTACGGCCTGCCAGAGTATGATGCAGGGGTACTTACATCCTCAAAGGAAGTTGCAAGATTCTTTGAAGAAACAGTAAAACTGTATGACAACCCAAAGACAGTGAGTAACTGGGTAATGGGTGATCTATTGAGACTATTAAAGGACAGGGGTATAGAGATGGCGGAAGTAAAGATTACCCCAGAGGGCCTTATAGATCTTATAAAATTGGTGGACAAGGGAGTTATAAGCATATCCATCGGTAAGACGGTATTTGAAGAGATGTTTGATACTGGAAAGGATGCAGAGACCATAGTTGATGAAAAAGGTCTTAAACAGATATCAGATGAAGGTGCATTGAGGGAAATAGTAAAAGATGTATTATCAAACAATCCAAAGTCCATAGAGGATTATAAAGCAGGTAAGAAAAAGGCTATGGGCTATTTGGTAGGACAGACTATGAAGGCTACAAAGGGTAAGGCAAACCCGCAAATGGTAAATAAAATACTCAAGGAAGAATTGGATAGGGCTTGACAACTGTTTGAATGGCTATACAAAATGTGGTAGAATATCAGCTGGCTATAACCAGTTTATAAATGAATATGTTTATGAAAGGATGAGATATATAATATGAAGGTTTCTATAAAAGAAGTCGAACACGTGGCTAACTTATCCCAGCTTATACTAAATGATGATGAAAAAGAAAAGGTAGCCCATGATCTCAGTGAGATTCTTGAATATGCCGATAAACTTTCTGAATTGGATACAGATGGGATACAACCTACCATCCATGTGCTGCATATGCAAAATGTATTTAGAGAAGATGTGGTAAAGCCCAGCATGGATAGGGATGTATTGCTTGAAAATGCACCTGATGCACAGGATGGGTGTTTCAAAGTACCGAAGGTAGTAGAATAATGAGAACGAAATGGAGGGATATGCATGGAACTTTATAAATTGACTATTCATGAAGCAAAAGATCTACTTGCTAAAAAAGAAATAAGTGCTAGTGAACTTACTAAATCAACAATTGATCGTATACAAGCGGTAGAGAACAAGATAAATGCATTTATAACATTAAACTTCGATGAAGCATTGAATCAGGCTAAAGAGGTGGACAAGGCTATACATGAAGGAAGTGAACTCCCGCCACTTGCCGGTATTCCCATGGCATTGAAGGATAACATGTGTACATTGGGGATAAAGACCACCTGTGCATCTAAAATGCTGGAGAATTTTGTACCTCCTTATGATGCTACAGTAGCAAAGCGTTTAAAAGAACAGAAGAGCATACTGCTTGGGAAACTTAATATGGATGAATTTGCCATGGGCTCATCTACAGAAAATTCTGCATTTAAAAAGACATGTAACCCATGGGATATAACCAGGGTTCCTGGTGGATCAAGTGGTGGCTCTGCTGCATCGGTCATAGCAGATCAGGCCTTCTTTTCCCTAGGTTCGGATACTGGTGGTTCTATTAGACAGCCTGCTTCTTTCTGTGGATTGGTAGGGTTTAAGCCTACATATGGTGCTGTGTCCAGATATGGATTGATAGCATTTGCTTCGTCTCTAGATCAAATAGGACCGTTTACAAAGGATGTGACAGACTGTGCATTAGTCTTAAACGCCATAACTGGACATGATCATATGGATGCTACATCGGCAAATATTGATTATCCGGATTACACTAAGGCGTTAAAGGATGATGTAAAGGGATGGAAAATAGGTGTTCCTAAAGAGTATTTTGGTGAAGGCCTAGATCCCGAGATAAAAAAAGCAATTGAAAAGGCTATAGCTACATTTGAAAGTCTAGGTGCAGAGATAGAGGAGATATCCCTTCCCCATACTGAATACGCACTATCAGTCTATTATATACTTGCTTGTGCTGAGGCAAGTTCCAACCTAGCCAGATACGATGGTGTAAAATATGGATATCGTGCTTCAGAGTATGATGACCTGGATAGTTTGTATAAAAACACTAGGACGCAAGGCTTTGGCCCTGAAGTAAAACGCAGGATAATGCTTGGCAACTATGCCCTTAGCTCTGGATATTATGATGCATATTATCTAAAGGCCCTAAAGGTTAGGACACTTATAAAAGAGGATTTTGACAAGGCTTTTAAGAAATATGATATTATACTTTCACCAACAAGTCCTACTACAGCATTTACATTTGGTGCAAAGACTGATCCACTACAGATGTATTTGTCAGATGTATATACTATACCTGTAAATATAGCAGGATTACCAGGTATGTCCATGCCCTGTGGATTTGACAGCAGGGGTCTTCCTATAGGGATGCAACTTATTGGAAAGGCATTTGAAGAGGATAAATTACTTCAAGCGGCATATACATTTGAACAAAATACTGATTATCACATAAAGAAACCTGCTGTGAACTGGGGGTAATATATAATGAATTATGAATCGGTAATAGGATTGGAAGTGCATGCAGAGCTTAGTACCAATACAAAGTTATTTTGTGGATGTGCTGCAAATTTTACAAGGGATTCGAACAGCCATTGTTGTCCTGGTTGTATAGCGATGCCAGGTACACTTCCTGTGATCAATAAAAATGCGGTGGAGTATACTGTAAAGGCTGGACTTGCATTAAACTGTAATATTTCAGAGTATAGTAAAATAGATAGGAAACACTATTTTTACCCTGATTTAGCCAAGGCATATCAGGATTCCCAATATGATTTTGCCCTATGTAAAGATGGATATTTGGATATAGATGTGGATGGGGAAATTCGCAGGATACGCATAAGGCAAATCCATCTTGAAGAGGATGCGGGAAAGCTTATTCATGACCAATGGGATATGGGTACTATGGTGGATTATAATAGGGCAGGTGTACCCCTAATAGAGATAGTATCACAACCTGACTTGCGCTCAGCAGAAGAGGCGAGGATATTCCTTGAAAAGATAAAGTCCATACTTGAATATATAGAAGTATCGGATTGTAAAATGGAGGAAGGTTCTCTAAGATGCGATGTTAACGTGTCCATAATGCCAGAAGGTTCAACTGAGTTTGGTGTGCGTACCGAGATGAAGAATATAAACTCATTTAGGGCCACATATAGGGCTATACAGTATGAGATAGATAGACAGATAAGCATACTAGAGGAAGGCGGTCAGGTGATTAGAGAAACTAGAAGATGGGATGATATTCTAGGTAAGAGCTTTTCCATGCGATCAAAGGAAGAGGCGGATGACTATAGATATTTCCCAGATGCAGATCTGCCTCCCATAATAATGGATAGGGCATGGGTGGAAAAATTGAAAGGAGAATTGCCCGAACTTCCAGATGATAAAAAGATGCGTTATGTAGATGAGTACGGCCTGCCAGAGTATGATGCAGGGGTACTTACATCCTCAAAGGAAGTTGCAAGATTCTTTGAAGAAACAGTAAAACTGTATGACAACCCAAAGACAGTGAGTAACTGGGTAATGGGTGATCTATTGAGACTATTAAAGGACAGGGGTATAGAGATGGCGGAAGTAAAGATTACCCCAGAGGGCCTTATAGATCTTATAAAATTGGTGGACAAGGGAGTTATAAGCATATCCATCGGTAAGACGGTATTTGAAGAGATGTTTGATACTGGAAAGGATGCAGAGACCATAGTTGATGAAAAAGGTCTTAAACAGATATCAGATGAAGGTGCATTGAGGGAAATAGTAAAAGATGTATTATCAAACAATCCAAAGTCCATAGAGGATTATAAAGCAGGTAAGAAAAAGGCTATGGGCTATTTGGTAGGACAGACTATGAAGGCTACAAAGGGTAAGGCAAACCCGCAAATGGTAAATAAAATACTCAAGGAAGAATTGAACAAATAAAAAAGGCTAATATTAGCCTTTTTTATTTGTTCAATTATGCGTGAAGTATGCGCATCACTAGGTCTAGTAAAAATTGATATTCAGAGGTTAATGTATTATTAGTATTTTCTAGATTGTCAAGCATGGTAGAGCACAGTGACAATATATCACCTATGCAAATGTATTTTGCAATGGGCCATTTGACCACAGGACCTGGAAACTCTAAAAAGATAGTAGAGGGAAATACTGGAGCAGATCCTGAAAAAGCTATTTGCTCAAAATGATCTTCATTTTTATAATACGATATCATCGTATCATATTTATTTTTAAAACGATCAAAAAAGGTATCAAGTATTAAAGTAATATAATTTTTGTCCAGTATTTCTCCAATCTCCCGCCTTTCTTCCTCTCCTTCAGTCCATGTGTATACAGTATTGAGTCCCCTTATTATAGATTCAAGGTCTAAGGCAGTATATCGAATTCTCCTATCCCTTCCAAAAGTGAAATATCCAATAAACGGATTATATGCCATGTTATATAGGTTGTTGAAGATATAAAAAGCCTCTTCATATAAAGTATCTAGCTGTACAATGGGATAGCAGCTAAGGAGGGCGTCTATGGCCAAAAATTGATCGCTGATAGGTGCTGTGCTATCAATATATGGGTGTTTCCCAAGCAGGCCAAATTTGTTTTTGCAGCTTATTATCTCAAGTGCTATTTTGCTTACCAATTCATCCTGTGATATCATATTTTTTTGACTGTTATACATTGTTAATGTCTTGGCTATCTGACAGAGTATTGGAATGTCATACTTATCGGGCTGATATGCTACTTTTAGCCTATCATAAAGATATTCTGCCCATTCATTTAATTCTGTACTATGGGGGTTTGTTTTTATTACGTTTAAACACCCTTCTAGTACTGAGGCAATTATATGGGCTGGAATAGGATCTTTGTATATGACCTCCATGCAATATGCCAGTTGTATCTTGGACAGTTTATTAAAATCATTGATTGTGCCCTGTTCTATGGGCAGTTGATCCAATATATTATTCGATAGTATAGAATATGTTTTTGATAGCAGGGTAATACTACGGCCGGTAGTATATATACAGGGTGCATGGAGCCCTTTTTGTTTTTTCCATTCAAAGTTGTTATCGGCTATTGGTATAGCCTTTGGGTATAATGCTGCCAAAGGTTTGCCATTTTCATTTGAGTGTGCAAACTCACATGTGTATCTTTGATTGATAGGTATGCCATTACCTGACAGAAATAATATTGATATCACATGGGATAATACAAAATCCAGAATCATCTAGGTTCTACCTCCCTTTATTATCTATTATCATCTTTATGCATAAAGGTTTAAATTTACGCTAAATGATGTTAAAATAACATTTAAAGATTATTTTGTTTATTTAATGGAGGCATACTGTGGAGATAGGAAAATTATCTAATGAGGAATTGGAAAAGTATGTAATTTCCCAATTTAAAAATATTAGGGAGGATGTTGTAGCAGGACCTAGAATAGGCAGGGATTGTGGAATAATAGATATGGGTGATGAGTATTGTGTGGTTTCTACAGATCCAATAACAGCGGCTGATGCAAATGCAGGTAAATTGGCAGTGCATATATCTTGTAACGATATAGCTACTACTGGAGCACAAACGGTAGGTGTTACCATTACCATATTAGCACCTCCCGAAGGCAGTATAGATGATATAGAGGATATAATTCATGAAATAAGTGAAACTTGTATTGAATTGGATATAGATGTATTAGGTGGTCATACGGAAATAACAGATAGTGTTAATCGCATACTTATATCCGTTACAGCCATTGGCAGGGTATCAAAGGACTTATTTGTGCAGCCGTCCGATGCCAAGATTGGAGATTATATATTGATGACCAAGATGGCAGGTTTGGAGGGGACTGCTATTTTAGCCCATGATCGGGAGGATATGTTGAAAAAATGTTTCGATGATGGGTTTTTGCATAGGGCCAAGCGATGTCTTGAAAGTATAAGTGTAGTTCCTGAAGCCCGCATTGCCGCCCGTCTTGGGGCACGAAGTATGCATGATGTGACTGAAGGTGGTGTATTAGGAGCGCTATGGGAACTATCTGAGACAATGGGCAAGGGAATAGAGGTATATATAGATGATATACCAGTAGCTCATGAAACCAGAGAGGTATGCAAAATACTGAATATAGATCCTCTAAGACTTATATCGAGTGGATCAATGTTGATGGTTTCTAATAATCCAGAGCTAATAATAGATGCATTGTCAAAGAAAGGTATACTATGTACGGTTATCGGCAAGGTAATAGATGATGATACAAAGTGGATGATAATAGGTAATGATAGATACATAATAACTCCTCCTAAATCCGATGAACTATATAAAGTGCTATCATAAAAAGGTCAAATACAGAAAAAAATTAACAAAATGCTTTAAAAATTTAGTGCTTGTGCTATAATACTAATGAAAGCTTTGTTTATCTATGTGATTTTGATATATATTATGGAGGAAGGTATTTTATGGCTGTAAGTATGACGGGATTTGGCAGAGGGATTATCAATGAGCAAGGGCGCGAGATTAGTGTGGAGATAAAAACACTTAATCATCGATTTTTAGATATAAACTTGCGTATACCTAGGAATATATCTTTTGTTGAAGAAAATGTACGTAGTTTGATACAATCCAATCTATCCCGCGGCAGGGTTGAGGTGTTTGTTGATTATGTAAATACCTCAGAAGATGGTTATCAAGTGGATATAAATGATTCACTTTTAAAAAGCTACCTTGCATCATTTGAACGATTGGAACAGGAATATAATATAAGAAATGATATGGCGATGTCTCATATACTAGGCATAGATGATATAATAGTCGTTAATCAGGCACCGGAAGATGAAGAGCTAATAGGTGATATGGCAAAGCAGGCTACTATGAAGGCCTTGGAATTATTAAAAACTATGCGGAAGGATGAAGGGCATAGACTTCAGCAGGATATATCCATGAGAGCTGATATGATTTTGGATATGACAATGGAGATAGAAAAGCGTGCGCCATTAGTGGTGGAGGAATACAAAGAGAAATTAGGCCAACGTCTATCGGAGATATTAAAGGCAACTCCTGATTTGGACGAGGCAAGATTTAATACTGAAGTGGCGTATTTTGCAGACAGATCAAATATTACAGAAGAGTTGGTACGTTTAGATAGTCATATAAATCAGCTAAAGGAAACGCTCGTTTTAGATACGCCCATAGGTCGCAAACTGGATTTTTTAGTCCAAGAGATGAATAGGGAGACTAACACGATAGGATCAAAGGCCAATGACCTCGTTATAACAAATTACGTAGTAGAGATGAAAAGTGAGTTGGAAAAAATAAGAGAGCAAATTCAGAATATCGAATAGTATAGGCTATTTAAATTTTACATGAAAGGTAGGATGATTATGGGGATAAAATTGATAAACATAGGTTTTGGGAATATCGTTTCAGCGAACAGGTTAGTGGCAATAGTTAGTCCTGAATCAGCACCGATAAAGCGAATTATACAAGATGCAAGGGATAGGGGTATGCTTATAGATGCCACCTATGGTAGAAGGACTAGGGCAGTTATAATAACAGACAGTGATCATGTGGTATTATCGGCTGTACAGCCTGAGACGGTGGCTAATAGACTAGATTCTAAGGATTCTCATCTGGGTTTTGATGAGGAGTAGTTACCATAAGGAGGAAGGAATGAAGCAGCAGGGACTATTAATAGTTATTTCAGGCCCATCTGGTGCAGGCAAGGGAACGGTGTGTAAGGCTTTTTTAGAGAGACATCATGAGGTTATGCTGTCCATTTCCGCTACTACCAGATTGCCACGCAAGGGTGAAAAGGAAGGCGTAAACTACTTTTTTAAAGACCACGATACCTTCGAGAACATGATAAAAAATGGAGAGCTTTTAGAATATGCCAAATTTGTAGATAATTATTATGGGACACCTAAACATTTTGTCTATGAGCAGCTGAACATGGGCAGAGATGTGATATTGGAGATAGATATTCAAGGCGCCCTTCAGGTAAAGGAAAGTTTTGGGGATGGAGTATTTATTTTTATACTACCTCCTTCTATGGAAGAGCTGAAAAGGCGTATAATAGGCAGAGGTACTGAGACGCTTGATGTAATAGAAAAACGTCTAGAAAATGCCAGCAAGGAGATTGGTTTCCTCGATAAATATGATTATGTGGTAATAAATGACGAGGTGGGAAATGCCGTATCATATATAGAATCCATAGTTACGGCGGAAAAATGTAAAGTAAAGAGGAATAAGGATATATATAAAAATTTTAGTGGAGGGATGTCATATGATGATAGATCCACCGCTCAATGAGATAATGGAAAAGGTGGACAGCAGATATACCTTAGTAGTAGAGGTGGCAAAGAGGGCTAGGCAGCTGGTTGCAGGAGAAAAACCTCTAATTGATGTGGAAGATGAATCTGCAAAACCTGTTACTATTGCGGTACATGAAGTAAACTTGGAAAAGATAAAGTACAGAAGTGCAAAAGAGGGAATAAAATGAATGTAGTACTGGGTATAACCGGAGGTATTGCAGCCTATAAGGGAGCAGAGATAATCAGCAGGCTTAAGAAAAAGGGAATAGATGTAAAAGTTATAATGACTGAAAATGCCAAGCAATTTATATCGCCTCTTACATTGCAGACCCTATCCGGCTATCCCGTCTATTATGATACATTTAAGCATGCTACTGAAAACTATGAGATAGATCATATATCTCTGGCGAAATGGGCAGATATAATGCTGATAGCTCCCGCCACAGCCAATATTATCTCCAAGGTATGCCATGGCATAGCTGATGACCTTTTATCTACTACTATTATGGCTACAAGGGGGCAGGTGGTATTTGCACCAGCCATGAATACCAATATGTACAAAAATCCCATACTACAGGATAATATAGAGGCTTTAAAAAAACGTGGGTATATGTTTATACCACCTGCAAAGGGACTACTTGCTTGTGGTGATGTAGGGGAAGGTAGATTGGCGGAGGTAGATGATATAGTAGCTGAAGTAGTTGGACTATTACGCCAAAGGGATGATCTAAAAGGCACAAAGGTATTGGTAACAGCTGGTCCTACTAGGGAGTATATTGATCCTGTGAGATTTATAAGTAATCCTTCATCTGGTAGGATGGGCTATGCGATAGCAGATGCATGCAGAAAACGCGGTGCAGAGGTACATTTAATAACAGGGCCTACAAATATAAAAACGCCAGTTGGTGTGCATGTATACCGGGTGGAGACTGCCTATGAGATGTACGATGCGGTTATGTCGCTATTTGGCCAATGTCAAATAGTGTTTAAGACAGCTGCTGTAGGTGATTATAGACCGGATATGGTGAGCAGTCAAAAGATAAAAAAGGATGCAGATGACCTTGTAATAAGGTTTGTTAAAAATCCCGATATATTGAAGGAATTGGGCAGACGCAAAAAAAATCAGATACTGGTGGGCTTTGCAGCAGAGACAGAAAATATAGAGGCATATGCAAACAAGAAACTTAAGGAGAAAAATCTCGATTTTATATTTGTAAATGATGTATCCAAGACGGGAGCAGGATTTGCAGGAGATACAAATGGAGGGATACTCCTTTGTGCCGATGGAGATAGACTAGAAATGTCTATAACTAAAAAGGAGATTATAGCTCAACGTATATTGGATGTAATAATAGATAGAAAGCTGGACAAATAGAAAAGGGTACATAGTACCCTTTTATTTAGGTTATATGATAATGGGGAGGAAGGCGGTTGTGGATAAAGATATATATGCATCGGTAGTAGTGGATCAGGCTCATCCTTCCATTGATAGACATTTTGATTATATAGTGCCAGAAGAGCTGATGGGGGATTATTTGGTAGGCAAACGGGTCTTAGTGCCTTTTGGCATTAGTAATAAAGCTATAAAGGCATACGTATTGAAAGTATCAAACTACACACAACTGCCTCATAATCGACTAAAATCCATAATAAAGGTACTGGACAAAGAGCCTGTTCTATCTGAACGGGCTATTCCTCTTATTTACTGGATGAAGGAAAAATGTCATTGTATGCTTATAGATGCAATAAATGCATTTGTACCACCGGGCATACGAAAGAATACAAGGCCTAATAGACCCAAAATGGTGCATCTTAAAATACTAGATGGGCTGGATGCATATATGGAGCAAGTGGGGAAAAGGTCAAGATATATGGCAGATATTTTGGATGTGCTATATAAAAACGATGGGGATTTGCCATTGAATATAATATCAGGTGATACGGGTGCACCTGCATCTAGTTTTAATGGACTTGTAAAGAGGGGTCTTATAGACATATATGAAGGTCAGCCAGATATTGCAAATTTTAGTGATATGCATGGTCAAAAATGCGAATTGCCCGAATTAACGGTAGAGCAAAAAGAAGCATTGGACATTATTCGTAATACCATAGCAAAGGGGAAATCTAATATACTCCTACATGGTGTTACAGGTAGCGGCAAAACAGAGGTATATATGAGGGCAGTTGGGGATATAGTTGCTAAAGGCAAACAGGCCATAATACTGGTACCTGAAATATCCCTTACTCCCCAGACCATAAGTAGGTTTAAGATGAGATTTGGAAATCGGGTTGCAGTGCTGCATAGCCGTCTCTCCGATGGGGAACGTGCCTTTGAATGGAAAAGGATACTTCATGGAGAAGTAGATATGGTGGTGGGGGTTCGCTCAGCGGTATTTGCCCCATTTAAAAATTTGGGAATAATAATAATAGATGAGGCCCATGATGACAGCTATAAATCAGAAGGCCGTCCGAGATACCATGCGGTAGATGTGGCTAAAGAACGGTGTAATCTTGAGGAGAGTGTATTGGTGATAGGAACTGCCACTCCTTCCATAGAGCAATACTACGATATGACAAAGGGAGAATATACCCTGGTTGAGATGAAAAATCGTGTAGATAAGAGGCGGATGCCTCCGGTGGAAGTCGTAGACATGAGAGATGAGCTTATTAAGGGCAATCGCACAATGTTTAGTCAGGCGCTTTATATATCCATAAAAGAGGTGCTTGATAGGAGAGAGCAGGCTATATTGCTTTTAAATAGGCGTGGGTATGCCCAGTTTGTATCATGTAGATCCTGTGGATGGGTGGCAAAATGTAAAAGATGTGATGTTTCCCTTACCTATCATGCAGATGGTAGGATATTAAAATGTCATTACTGCGGACGAAGATATAGGTATCCATATGTATGTCCAAACTGTGGCAGCCATTTTATAAAGCAGTTTGGTGTAGGTACCCAAAGATTGGAAGAACAGCTATCAAAGATGTTTCCAGATGTCCGTACTGTGCGTATGGATATGGATACTACATCTACAAAGGATGCCCATGAAAAGATATTAGCTGCATTTAGACGAGGGGAATATGATATATTGTTAGGAACGCAGATGATTGCAAAGGGATTGGATTTTCCAAACGTTACCCTAGTGGGAGTAATAACGGCAGATACTTCCTTGAATCTTCCAGAGTATAAAAGTGCTGAAAAGACATTTCAATTGGTTACTCAGGTAGCAGGTCGCACAGGCAGGGGAGATAGGGGAGGTAAGGTAATCGTTCAGTCGTATGAACCTAATCACTATGCAATAGAGTATGCCTCCCATCACGATTATGAAGCATTTTATAAAAAAGAAATAAATTTAAGGGAGCAGTTTCTATATCCCCCATTTTCCAATATAATTAAGATATTGATCATAGGGGATGTGGAAAAGGATACTATTGAGTTAAGTCATAGAATATCAGAATGGCTTGTGAAAAATATAGATAATGATATAATTTTAAAAAATGGACTTATATCAATAGGTGCTAATCCAGCACCTATTGATAAGATAGATAATAGATATAGATGGCAGGTACTCATTAAAATAAGGCCAGATGCCATGTTTGATGGGGTGTATCATTGTCTAGTAGACAGATGTATTGAAGAGTTTGGGAATAAAGAACAAAATGTAATTATAGATTTTTATCCTGTCAGTCTTTTGTAGAAATAGAGTTTAATATTTGATATATAGATAAGGATATTATAGGAAGGAAGATGTTAATTATGGCTCTTAGAGAGATAAAAAAACATCCGCGGGATGAGATATTACGAAAAAAGTCCAGAAAAGTGGATAAAATAGATCAAAGGATAATTACACTTTTAGATGATATGGCTGAGACCATGTACAAAGCCGATGGGGTAGGACTTGCAGCGCCGCAGGTAGGTATATTAAAGCGTATAGTTGTAATCGATGTGGGAGATGGTTTAATAGAGCTTATAAATCCTGAAATCATAGATGCAAAAGGCAGCCAAATTGGGGATGAAGGTTGTCTAAGCTTACCAGGGATAACAGGCAGGGTAAAGAGGCCTAATGAGGTTAAATTGCGGGCATTAAATCGTAAGGGTGAAGAGATAGAAATGGTAGGCACTGGTCTTCTGGCCAGGGCTATGTGTCATGAGACTGATCATCTTGATGGTATATTGTTTATAGATAAGGCTATGTCAAAAAGCCATGAGGAGTGATGTAGTTGCTTAGAATAATATTTATGGGGACACCTGATTTTGCCATATGTGCTCTAGATGCTATTTATGATGATGGTCATGAATTATTAGGTGTAGTTACGCAGCCTGATAGGCCAAAGGGCAGGGGGAAGAAGCTTGCTCCTCCGCCTGTCAAAGAATGGGCTATTGCAAAGGGTATACCAGTATATCAACCTTCAAAAGTAAATAGTCCAGAGTTTATAGATGATATAAAGGCATTAAAGCCGGATATTATAGTTACGGCGGCCTATGGACGAATACTCTCAAAGGAGATACTTGACATTCCAAGGTTAGGCTGTATAAATGTCCATGCCTCACTCCTGCCAAAATACAGGGGGGCTTCTCCAATCCAGCAAGCTATTTTAAATGGTGATACGGAAAGTGGTATTACAATAATGTACATGGATGAGGAGATGGATACTGGAGACATAATCCTTCAGGAGCGCATAGATATAGGCAAAGACGAGCGAGTAGATAGTGTACATGATAGGCTGGCAAAATTAGGCGGTAAGGCAGTATCAAAGGCATTGACTCTTCTAGAAGAGGGCAAGGCTGAGGCCACATCTCAAGATCACAGTCAAGCTACATACTGTTCAAAGATAGATAAATCCCAAGGTGAGATAGACTGGGCAAATAGATCCATAGATATAAAGAATCGGGTACGGGCTCTTACTCCATATCCAGGAAGTTATACATTTATAGATAAAGAACGTCTAAAGATATGGAAGGTGGATATTGTTCATCTGGAGGATGTTAAAAAGAATAATACTATACCAGGTGAGGTCAAGGTGGCTGATGTGAAGGATGGACTTATTGTAGCTTGTGGAGATGGATATTTAAGGCTATTTGAAGTTCAGGGGTCAGGTGGACGTCCCATGGCCGATACGGATTATTTAAAGGGACACGACATAAAAGTAGGAACTATATTGGGACGACAAAAGGAGATATTTGGATAGATGGATAAAGCGAGGGAAATCGCCCTTAAGGTATTAAAAGCAGTAAACGAAGATGGTAAATATTCTAATATAGCATTAAAAGAGGCATTAAGGCATGATGCATTGGATAATAAGGATCATGCTTTTAGTGCCCAGATTGTATATGGTACCCTAGAGAAACAGGTAACTATAGATTACATTCTAGAACAATTTATAAACAAGAGGTTAAAAAATCCATGGGTGGTAAATATATTAAGGATGGGATGTTATCAAATACTATATTTAGATAAGGTACCTGATTTTGCAGCGTGCAGTGAATCGGTAAATCTATGCAGACGTTATGCTAAGGGGCTAAGTGGTCTAGTAAATGGAGTGCTTCGAAATATATCAAGGAACAAAGAAAAGATTGATATTGAGAAGTATAAAAATAACGAAGGGCTATACCTTTCACTTAAATATAGTTATCCTAAGTGGTTAGTGGACAGATGGCTCAAACAGTATGGGTTTAATGATACAGAGTATATACTGGATACCCAGGTCCCGCATAACTATACAACCGTACGGGTAAATACTCTAAAAACCTCAAAAGAACAACTGATACAATCCTTAAATAGGGAGGGTATTGAGGTTAAGGATGGATTTTATATACCTGAATCACTTATGTTAAAAGGTATGAAGGATGTGGAACAAAACCTATTCTACAATCAGGGGCTTTTTACCGTGCAGGGAGAGAGTTCAATGCTGGTATCACAGATATTGGATCTAAAACCTATGGATAGGGTACTCGATGCATGTAGTGCTCCAGGGGGGAAGACTGCCCATATGGCTGCTATTATGGGAAATAGGGGCAGTATCACTGCATGGGATATCCATCCTCATAGAGTGCAACTTATAGGGGAGAACATGAAAAGACTTGGTGTATCCATCGTAGAGGCTAAAGTACAAGATGCTATGAAGCCTGTCTTAGGTCTGTCTGAAACGATGGATAAGGTGCTTGTTGATGTACCTTGTTCAGGTCTTGGGGTGGTACACAAAAAGCCTGATATAAAGCTTAGATTAAGACCTGAAGCTCTGGATAGTCTACCTAGAATACAACTTGACATATTATCTAGGTGTAGCACATACGTAAAACCCGGGGGAGTGCTTCTATACAGTACGTGTACTATCAATAAAGATGAAAATGAGTGCGTTATAGATAAATTTCTCGAGGAACACCAAGAATTCAAACTAGACGAAATTGATACGATTTCTGAAAAATTAAAAGGGTCTATATATAACAGGGGAATGCTGCGTACTTTGCCAGGACGGGATGGTATAGATGGATTCTTTATCTGTAGATTACGAAGGAGCGAATAATATGGATATAAAGCCCAATATATTGGATTATTCTCTAGTTGAGATTGAGCATATTGTAAAGGATATGGGTCAGCCAGCATTTAGGGCAAAACAGATATTTAAATGGCTACATACGGGGGTTACAAGCTTTAAAGATATGAATAATATTTCCCAGCATATGAGACAGGAGTTAGATGGACGATTTATCATTGGTGGGGTAGAAATATTACAAAAACTTGTGTCAAAAAATGACGGAACTGCAAAGTATTTGTTTCTGTTGAGGGATGGTAATATAATAGAAAGCGTTGTGATGCCTTATAGCTATGGAAATACACAGTGTTTATCTACGCAAGTAGGTTGTCGGATGGGTTGTAGATTTTGTGCATCTACCAGAGAGGGGTTAGTTAGAAATCTTACCCCGGGAGAGATGTTATCTCAGGTGTTTACGGCGAATAAGGATGTATTGGATAAAGAGGATAGGGATAGGGGAATAAAAAACATAGTGCTTATGGGCAGTGGTGAACCACTTGATAATTATGATAATGTGATAAAATTTATACATCTTATCCATGATCCAATGGGCATGAATATAAGCTATAGAAATATTACCCTATCTACTTGCGGATTAGTGCCAAATATAATAAAATTGGCCCATGAGGATATGCCTATAACTTTATCCCTATCCCTTCATGCACCTAATGATGAACTAAGAAGGAAGATAATGCCCATTGGTTCTAAATATTCAGTGCATGATATTATAGATGCTAGTCGCTATTATTTTAAAGAAACCGGTCGCAGGGTAACGTTTGAGTACGCCCTTATGGAAGGGGTAAATGATGGGGAAAAAGAGGCATTTGAACTTTCAAAACTTCTAGGTGATTTTGATTGCCATGTTAATGTAATACCTGTAAATCCTATAGAAGATGGTATGTACAGGAAGGGAAGCCGGGAAAGTGTAGAGAGATTCATATCCATTTTAAGACGTTCAGGTATAAATGTTACTAAAAGACGAGAATTGGGCAGTGATATAAATGGTGCATGTGGTCAGCTTAAACGGAGCTATCTAAAGAGCAAGCCAATTACCTAATAGGTTGAAAGGGGTGATGATACCCATGTTAATTGTTTATGGGGCATATACACATAAAGGGAAGGTTAGAAAGCGAAACGAAGATTACTTTTATATCCCTAATAAAACGAAAGGGGTAGAAGACATTGCTATGGTAGCCGATGGCATGGGCGGACATAATGCTGGAGACTTGGCAAGCAGGATGGTAGTAGAGCATATTTTAGAATATTTTTATCAGCATAAAAACAACATAAAATCTATAGACGATGTGAGGGACGCCATACATCAGGCTATGCAGAATGCAAATCAAAAGGTATATGAATATTCAATTACTGATGCTATGTATTCCGGTATGGGTACCACCCTTACCCTTGCTTACTTTTTTGAAGATACTGTATGTATAGGTCATGTAGGAGACAGTAGGGGTTATATAATAAGGGAAGGCGAGTTAAAACAGATAACCAAAGACCATTCGTTGGTACAAGAATTGCTAGAAAACGGAAGCATTACCCCTGATGAAATGCAGCATCACCCACAAAAGAACGTTATAACCCGTGCACTAGGTACTGATAAACATGTTAGGATCGACTATTACGAAGTAAAAATGCAGCCCAATGATGCACTAATACTATGCACTGATGGATTGTTAAACCATGTGAATATAGAAGATAAAATAGAATTCATAATGTCCAATAGATTGCCACAGCATATAGCGGAAAAACTTGGGGAAAAGGCTCTAGATGGTGGAGGGATTGATAACATTACAGTAGTTGTGGCCAAGTATTTGAATGGGGCTGAAAAGAGGTGAGTGCTTTGGTGGGAAAATTATTAGGGGGACGATATGAACTTATAGAAAAAATAGGCGGTGGTGGCATGGCCATCGTGTATAAAGCCAAGTGTCATCTACTCAAAAGATATGTAGCTGTCAAAGTACTAAGGCCTGAACTAGTAGAAGATGATGATTTTGTTTCCAGATTCAAAAGGGAGGCTCAGGCAGCTGCCAGTTTATCACATCCCAATATTGTAAATATATATGATGTGGGGCAGGAAGACGATATACATTATATTGTTATGGAATATATAAAGGGAATGACTCTTAAAGAGTATGTAAAGAAAAAACACATACTGGATAGCAGAGAGGCTACACAAATAGGCGTTCAGATCTGTTCTGCCATAAAACATGCCCATGATAATGGTATAGTACATAGGGATATAAAGCCCCAAAACATACTGGTAGGTGACGGCGGGATTATAAAGGTGACTGATTTTGGTATAGCACGGGCGGCTACATCATCAACTGTTACCATGGCGGGAGCTAATGTTATGGGTTCTGTACATTATTTCTCTCCAGAACAAGCTAGGGGAGGCTATGTAGATGCCAAATCCGATCTATATTCCCTTGGTATAGTATTATATGAGATGGTAACTGGGACGGTACCATTTGAGGGGGATAGTGCCATATCGGTGGCTTTGAAGCATATACAGGAGCCTGTAATACCGCCTGGGCAATTAAATCCTGATATACCTAAAAGCCTTCAGGATATAATAGAAAAGGCCATTGAAAAGGACCAATGCTTAAGATACCAAACTGCCCAGGAGATGATAGATGATCTTAGAAAATCTCTTAAAGATCCTGAAGGAAATTTTGTAATACGAAACAATATTGACAGTGATAGCCCTACGCAGGTTATTCCTTCGTTAGGTAATGTACAGTATAAACCACCAAATACTAAAGGTAGCGGGGAAAAGAGTAGGGACGGATTAAAAGAAAAACCGGCTGAAAAGCATAACAAAAGATTAGGTGCAAAGGCATGGTTTATTATACTGCCTGCCTTGTTTATAATGATACTTGCATTTTATATAGGAAGTCGTATATTTCAAAATAATTTTGTTCCAAAGGAAATAGAAGTACCAAATATAAAAAATTATACCGAAGAACAGGCTATTGAAAGGCTAAAAGATTCAGAACTGATGTTAGATATCATAGGCGAGAAAAACAGCGATGATGTTGAAGAGGGACATATTATATCACAACATCCATTGCCAAATACCAAGGTAAAACCATCATCTATAGTAGAAGCAGTGATAAGTCTAGGACCTAAGATGATAAAAGTACCAGATGTTATAGGAGCGGAAGAGCGTAATGCCATAATAACCCTAGAAAATAGGGGGCTTAAGGTGGAAACACCTGAGTACGAATATAATGATAAATATCCTTCTGGTATTGTAATAGATCAGAGTATTCAAAAGGATACGGAGGTAGCGGATAATTCGTCTATAAAGATAGTAGTGAGTAAGGGACCAGAAAGCAAAGTGGTAAAAGTGGGGACATATACCCAGATGCAAATTGGTGTAGCTGAACAGCTTATTAAAAATGACGGACTTAAAATGAAGGTATCTGAAGAATACAGTGAAGAGGTGCCAAAGGGTGCAGTTATAAAACAACAGCCTAAGCCAGGGGTGTTTGTCGAGGAAGGACGTAATGTGGAATTATGGGTGAGTCTAGGACCAAGGCCATCCTATCCCAAAACCCTTACGATACCTCTACCAAAGCCATCTGAAGACCAAGAAGGAGAGGTAGACAAGGTGGTGAGGATACGGGTAGCTGAGGCTGAAACAGGAGAAATTTACTATGATAATGAGCATAATATAGGAGAAAATGTGGTATCATTACAACTTAAAGGCAAAGGCGTAGTGAACTTTATAATATATATAGACGATCAGGAGATAGATAGGGTGACTGTGGATTTTAGTAAAAAGGAAGATGCCGAATGACAACCACTGGAATAATAGTAAAAGGTGTTGGAGGACTCTATTTTGTGGAGATAGACGGGCAAGTACTGGAGTGTAGAGCAAGGGGTAAGTTTAGAAAAGATGGATTAATTCCTATGGTAGGTGATTATGCGGAAGTATCCCTAGAGGATAACACCATCGAGCATATACTCCCTAGGAAAAATCAGCTTATAAGACCACCGGTTGCCAATATAGATAATTTGGCCATAGTTTTGGCAGCTGAAAATCCAAAACCGGATTTTTTGCTTATAGATAAACTTATATTGTATGCCATTATAAGTGATATATCTCCGATTCTTATAATAAATAAAATAGATGTTGCAGAGACGGATGTATTGAAAGATATAAAAAATGTCTATAAAGGAACGCAAATTCCCATTCTTGGAACCTCTGCAAAGACGGGGCAAGGTGTAGATCGGGTAGAGGAGATGCTAAAATCTGGGGTAACGACACTAGCAGGGCAGTCTGGCGTGGGAAAATCATCCCTTTTAAATGCAATATGTCCCCAGTTAAGTCTACAGACAGGGGATATAAGTCGTAAGCTAAAGAGGGGAAAACATACAACCAGATATGTACAGATAATAACTTTGCCACATGGAGGCAAAGTATTGGATACACCTGGATTTAGTATGATGGCGCTAAAGAGTCTATCTCCTTATGATGTAGCGGAGTATTATCCGGATTTTGCTCCATATACATATAGCTGTAGATATACAGATTGCTTGCATTATCGGGAACCGAACTGTGAGATAAAGAAACAAGTGCAGGAAGGTAATATAGCAAAAGATCGATATGATAGATATATACGTATAATAGAAGAACTAATGGCGGGGAAGGGAGATTTATAAAATGGTAAAAATAGCGCCTTCTATACTTTCAGCTGATTTTTCCAGGTTAGGAGAGGAGATTAAAAGGCTAGATGAGGCGGGAGCGGATATAATACATATAGATGTTATGGATGGACATTTTGTCCCTAATATTACAATGGGCCCAATGGTAGTGAAGGCTATAAGAAAGTATACTAATCTGCCATTTGATGTCCATCTTATGATGGACAACCCTATGGATTTTGTAGATGCATATATAGAGGCGGGAGCGGATATTATCACGGTGCATGGGGAGGTTTTGCCACACCTAGATAGATGTATACACTATATAAAGGATAAGGGTATAAAGGCTTCAGTAGCGTTAAATCCTGCCACATCTCCAAGTATACTGGAGTATGTGCTAGAATATCTTGATATGGTGCTAGTTATGACAGTAAATCCAGGGTTTGGCGGGCAAAAGTTTATAAAAGGTATGCTACCCAAGATAAAAAGGGTTCGGGAAATGATAGACAGCCAGAGACTTTGTATGGATATAGAGGTAGATGGGGGAATATCTGCTTTAAATATACAAGATGTAGCGAAGGCGGGAGCTAATATATTTGTAGCCGGTTCTGCTATCTTTGGAGCTGAGGATATTTCAAAGACTATACAGAATATGAGAAATAGGGCGATATGATGAATATTCTCATTATATTAAATGGAAGCATGGGCGATATAAGTGGCATAAAAGATGCTATAAAATCCTATGATTATATAATATGTGCCGATGGAGGAGCAAGGTATGCCTATGCAGGAGGGATTATTCCCGATGTCATATTGGGAGATTTTGATTCATTACCAGAGGACATATTGGAATATTATAAAACTAAAGATATCTTAATAAAGACATACCCTAAGGAAAAGGATGAAACCGATAGCCAGATAGCCGTTGATATGGCTATCTCTATGGGGGCAGACAGAGTAACACTTATAGGAGCGTTAGGCAGCAGATTGGATCATTCATATGCAAATATAATGCTTCTGTGCCGATTAAAAAATCATGGTATAGATGGTTGTATTATTGACAGCAACAATATAATAACGGTGTCAAATGATGTCCTAATTATAAATGGAGAAATAGGCGGGTATGTATCACTGCTTCCGTTAGGTGAAGATACGTATATAGAGTATACTAAGGGTCTTAGATATCCAATATTTGATAAAAAACTGCCTTTGGATTTTCCCTATGGTATAAGCAATGAGTTTATTGAAAATACAGCTATGGTAAAAATAATATCAGGCTGGGTTGTAGCAATCAAGGCCACTGATTAATATAATATATTAACTTTGTATATTTAGTTAGGATTGGAGAAGTGGCCTTATGAGACGTCGTATAAAAAAGGGTATTATTATCAAGGTCATTGGTATAACCTTGATTTGTATAGGATTAATAGTTGTTATCATATGTGTACCTGCCTGGTTGCTGAAGTGTGTGCTAGGATGTTTACTCATATTTTTAGGTTGGCTTATACTTAAGGGATGGAGGTGACTTGTTTGGGAATACGTATTCGCGTTATAAAGCTTCCAAAATTTCTAGGCAATTTTATTAAACTTTTTATAAAAAAGACTTGTGTTCAAAAATGATAAGTTGATACTTAAAGAAAAGTGATAGAACGTGTATAATACACGTTCTATCACTTTTCTGGGTTTTGAGATAGAATTTGTGCCATTTTCGCTATTATTTCCATCATATCATTAGAATCATCTTGTGGTTCATCTTGATTAGATAATGTATCATCATCCAGTTCATCATTATCTGGAACATTTTCTTCATCACTTTCTTCCATATCCATGGATTGCATCAAATTTATCATTGTAATTAATTTATCTACCCTTTTTTGTTCCTGATCGGGGATAATTGGCAAAAATACCTTTACAAGCTCCTGTACAGTATCTAAAGGATTATACGCTGTATCTTCTAGTATTTTATTTTTTTGATATACCTCTATATTTTTTGCTAGTCTATCAGATACAGTTTGTGCCTTTATTATACTATCGATGAAGGGTTGTTGTTCTTCTCTTATGAAGGGTTTTACAGCTTTCAGCATACCCAAAGTCTTATTATCCTCCAGAATTAGAGGACCGTTTAACATTCTATAACGCTGATAGCTTCCGTCTGTTAACCCCTTTATAACATTTTGTGCTTCCAGCATGCCTAAAAACGTATATATATTTTTTTGTTGTGGCCCATCAAAATACGGGGCTATGGCATCTAAAATCTCTGCAGCACTAGGACTTCCAATTATATCTTTTACTACTATATCTAATGAGAATTTGCTTACGTCAACTCCCGCCTCCTTGTTTTGTTGGATCAGCATTCTAAGTAACACAAAAAAGAGTATAAGCCGTATGATATGTATTTGTTCATTGCTTAATGTATCTATGGGTAATAATTGTGCTTTTGTATAGCTTGATGGTTCATTGTCGTTGTCATAAGATGTTTGTTCACTCTTTTTTGTTGGCAAAGATACATTTCCTGGTATAGCCAGTGTGGATGGAGGGTTATAGCTTGGTGTCCTATTTAAAGGTGGTGTACCTGAAAAATCGGTTCTAGGTGTAAAACGATAATTTTGTCTCATGCCTTACCTCCTCAATAAAGAAAAACTTAATTACACTAAAAAATACTCCTCAATTAATAGTATGCAATATCCCCTAAACTGTTTACCAAATTTAAAGATAAGTACAAGCCTAAAGGGGTATCAATATTTTTTTTGGTGAATAGGATAAATATTAGGGAACGTTAATTAGGAGAAAGGTGTGTAGCTAAATGAATATAAGCAATCAGGATTTAAAAAATATGCAGAGAATTGCTCAGGAGATGCAAGGCAAACCGGAGAATGAAGTTATAGAGGAACTGTCTCAAATGATAAAGTCAGGGCAGCTGGGAGTCAGCACACAAAGGGCAATTGAAATGCTTAAAACCATGGCTCCTATGCTGGATCAAAGTCAGAGAAGAAAGATTCAAAAGCTTATAAACAGACTTATGCAATAAACAACAAAAAAATATCCCCATACTTTAACAACTCTTATCTAATACACATAGGATGTATTAGATAAGAGTTGTTGAAAGGGGGCATAATGGTGCTTAGACGCGAAAAAGTTATACTTGATAAAATAGATGAGAGACTTATACAAAAAGTACAAACTCTAGGGAGTGATAATGTTTCTGCCATAATATTTTTTTGTGAAGATGATTGTGAGCAGTGCAAAGAATATCTGCAGGATATGGATATACAGATAAAATATAATCTTCCTTTTATTAAGGCTTATGCTGTAGAGATTCCCGGTACAAAACTTGAAACGATGGCTAGATCCGATATTGTTAGGTATATTTCAGATGATACCGATATAGAATCTCTTTTAAATATAGCCACCCAGGAGGTAGGGGCCAGAATTGCCAATAGAAGTGGATATACTGGTAAGGGTGTCGGTATTGCCATTCTTGATACGGGAACATATCCCCATCCCGATCTTACCATGCCTAGAAATCGCATAATTGCTTTTAAGGATTTTGTAAATAAAAAAATTAGTGCCTATGATGATAATGGTCATGGTACCTTTGTTCCATGTCCGATAAGCCAAACGCTATAAATGGCTTTATATAGTCTTTTTTGTTATCAAAAAGATGAGTAATTGATTTTATTCATCTTTTTATTTTACATAAGGAGGAATTGTTTGTGGAAAATAAGGTAACTGCAATTGTAAATCAAAAAGGTGGAATAGGCAAGACTACTACAGCTTTAAACTTAGGGTATGCTTTATCGGAGGAAGGTAAGAGAGTACTTTTGATAGATTTTGACCCACAGGCAAGCCTTTCATCAGCACTGGGTATAAAAGCAGATAACAAAGCAAACATACATACATTAATGAGTGCCGCTATAGAAGAAATGGAGACAGAAGGAAATTATATAATCAGCATTAAAGAAAATCTAGATTTAATACCTTCAACATTAGATTTAGCAGGAATAGAAATGACATTAGTAAATGTAATGAGCAGAGAAACAATACTAAAATCTATAATAGATGAAATAAAAAAAGATTACGATTATGTATTAATAGATTGTTCACCATCTTTAGGTACTCTTACAATAAATGCTTTAGCAGCATGTGATAGTGTAATAATTCCAGTAACCCCTGAGTACCTGTCAGCCAAAGGGTTAGGCCTTTTAGTAAGAAATATAAATCTTATAAAGAAAAGAATTAATCCTGGAATAGAAATAGATGGAATACTTATTACAATGTTAAATAAAAGAACTAACTTATCAAAAGAAATGGTTAAGGCAATAAATGAAAGTACGGGATATATTAAAAATCAGTATGATCTTGATATAAAGGTATTTGACAATATGATACCAATATCAGTAAAAGCTGGTGAAGCGATATTGCACAGAAAATCTGTTATTGAATATGAACCCAAAAATCAAGTATCTAGTGCATATAAAAGCTTTGCTAAAGAATGGGGTGATACAAAGTGACCAAAAAGCCTACAATAGTTAATCTAAACGACTTACTTGGTATTGAAGATGATCAAATTAAAGAAACCGAAGATAATACTGGAATAAAAGAAGTAGAATTATCTCAGCTAGTGCCTTTTAAAAACCATCCTTTCAAGTTATACGAAGGCGATAGATTAGACGATATGGTAGAGAGTATTAAAGAACATGGAATAATACTGCCGTTAATAGTAAGACCGACGGAGCATGGAAAATATGAGATACTCTCAGGACATAATAGGGCTAATGCTGGAAAGATAGCGGGACTCATAAAAGCACCAGTAGTTATAAAAGAAGATTTAACCAATGAAGAGGCAATGCTCATAGTGACGGAAACTAATCTTATACAAAGGGCATTTTCGGAATTAAACCACTCAGAAAAAGCAAGAATACTTACGGAAAGACACAATGCAATTAAGGAGCAGGGCAAAAGAATGGATTTAATAAACGAAGTCGAAAACCTCTGCAAAGCCGATGATTTAGCGGAAAACTCGGATGTGGGCAAAGTTTGCCCACAAGGAAGAACTCGGGATATAGTTGCTGACAAATATGATCTTTCACCAAGAATGGTAACATATTATTTAAGAATAGATACTCTTACCAACGAATTAAAAGAAAGACTGGATAATGATGAGATACCTTTTATGGCAGGTGTAGATCTTTCATTCCTACAACAGGTGGAACAAGATATAGTAGAAGACATTCTAGAAACCTATGGGTTTAAAATAACACTAAAAAAATCTAATGCATTAAAAGAGGTGTCACAAAAAAAAGGACTTGATTATGAGAAGATATATGATATTGTATCGGGTAAGTTCTTTGATAAACCCAAAAAACCCAAGAACTTTAAATTTACAGCTAAGTTTAAGAAAAAACTAAGCAAATACTTTGATAAAAATCAAAGCCAAACGGAGATAGAAAGCATTATAGAGCAAGCTCTTGAAACATATTTTTCTCAAGATAGGGAAGTGGATAATGAAATTGAAATGTAATTATATTAGTATTAATGATATAATATACGCTGTAGGAACTTAGCCAAAAAAATTGGAGGAAAATGAGGGGATATAGTGTTTGAAAGAATTGATGAATTACTTAAGAAACTTAATGAATATCGACCTCTTACAGAAGGAGAAACAAAAAGGCTTAAAGATGAATTTTTAATAGATTTCACTTATAACTCAAATGCTATAGAAGGTAATACTCTTACATTGCAAGAAACAGCACTTGTTTTACAAGAGGGGATTACTATAGATAAGAAACCATTGAAGGAACATTTAGAAGCAATTGGGCATAAAGAAGCATTCTTATATATAGAAGAATTAGTTAAAGAAAAAGTACCTTTATCAGAGAATGTTATAAAGGACATTCATAGTATTGTTTTAATGGATAGACCTCAAGATAAAGGGAGATATAGGCGTATACCAGTTACTATTTTAGGATCTGTGCATGAATCTCCTCAACCGTATCTAGCTCCAATATTGATGGAGCAATTAATTAATCAATACAATGAGTGGATAGAAGAGAAACACCTTATTGAACGAGTAGCGCTGTTACATTTAAAGTTCGAATCAATACATCCTTTTATAGATGGAAATGGTAGAACAGGGAGACTTCTTTTAAATTTTGAACTTATGAAAGAAGGATATCCGCCTATCAATATTAAATTTAAAGATAGAAAAAGATACTATGACTGTTTTACGGATTATCATTTGAATAACTCAGATCCTCAGATGTTAATTAAAATGATAGGAGAATATGTAGAAGGAGAGCTGGAAAGATATATTTCTATTTTGGGTATAGCTAATAATGTCGAAGAAGAAAAATCAAAGGGTAGCGAAGAATTAGAATGCTGATTTACTAATCTAATATTCGAAAAGATTCCTAGACAGAGTAGGTGAATGATTATATTTGCCTGCTCTATTTTTATTCAAAAAAATAAGGAGGTATAGAAAATGGGCAGGACGATTATAACTGTATTTTTCGATAATGATTGGCGTAAGTCAGACGAAGAAAGAGAATATGATAGATTCATACTTGAGACTAACAATTTTAAGAAAAAATTACTTGAAATATTTGAACAGAAAAGATATAGCTGGAATGAACCTAAAGAAGGTTATAAAAATGTAATGGAAATACACCAAATAAACATAACAGACTTAGAGATATTTACTGATAATAGTCCGGATGATAAAGCGTTAAAACAAGAAGGACTGTTAAAGCGATTAAAAGATAATTTATATGATTTGGCAAATGAAACTGAAGAGAATGAGAGTTTTAATTTACGATTATCTGGCATAAATATTTTTGCTAGAAGCATAACCGATATACTCCATGATATGGAGGAAGATTTACAAAACGAATGGGAAATGGAGCTTTAAGGGGGTAAGTAGATGAAAAAGAAACGTTTTACCAGCGAAGAAATAGAACGGGCAAATAACATAAATCTCATGGAGTATGCCGCAAATCAAGGTTTCAAACTTAAAAAGGTGGGAACTGATTCATACAAAATAGAAGGCTATGGAGGGCTATATATAAACCCAAGAAAGAATATATGGAATTGCTTTTCACAACGAAAAGGAGGTGGCCCTATCCAGTTTGTAATGCTTATGAAAAACAAAACATGGGTAGATGCAGTCAAAGAACTTATAAGAATTACCCCTATTCAAGATTTATATAGACAAAAGGAAGTGTCAAAGCAGAATTATAAAGAAAATAAGAAAGAGTTTATTCTTCCAGAAAAAAATAATACATATAAACATATGATAGCATATTTAATTAGCACAAGGAAAATAGATAAAGACATAGTATATAAATTAATTCGGGAAGGCAAGTTATATGAAGACAGATACAGGAACTGCATTTTTGTAGGTTATAATAAAAAAGGGATCCCGAGTTATGCAAGCAAAAGGGGTACTAATGCAAATATAGTTTATAGGGGTGATGTAAAAAACTCAAACAAAGCGTATCCTTTTTGTGTTAAAGGATCAAGCAATAAAGTCTATGTTTACGAAGCTCCGATTGAGGTTATGAGCTATCTAACCTTATTTAAACTCTTCAATGGATGCCAATTCGTGCATCATGCCATATCTTTAGGAGGGCTTGCAGATGTGGCACTAGATCAGTATCTTAAAGATAATCCCCAAATTAATGAAATAGTGCTGTGCCTCAATAATGATGAAGCAGGGATCAATGCATCTAATGCTATAAATAAAAAATATACAGATAGATATGAAGTCAAAATAGAATATCCTATTAACAAAGATTTTAACGAAGATTTGCAAAACATTATTAAGAAAATGGAAGTAATTAAAGAGAAAGATAAAAGAATAGAAGAAAAAGATAATGAAGAAGAATTTGCTTTAGAACAGTAAGCCCTTAAGGCAACCAAAAACAAAGATTAGAAAGGAGGGGATCGTTGTTAGATACATGTGTAATATGTAGGGATTACGTGGTTGAAGATAAGCAAGTATGTAAACATTGTGAACTAATTGGACCTATCAAATGAATTCCTGCAGCTACATTATGGTTTAAACACGGAAGATATAAAAGAGCTTAGCAAAGAGTTTGTAAAATATAGAAAAGACTTTTTTTGCAGTTTCTATAAAGAGCCAGAAGATAGTAATGAAGAAACATTTGAACTGGAAATATAAAGGATTAGAAAAGGAGGATTAAAATGATTTATAATACTGAAGATTATAATAAGATGGCAACTTTATTAATCAAGCTTATAGACATAGAAGATAATTCAATTAAAGAGAAAATAGAGAAAGGAGTAAAAGAATTAGGTATAAAGGATTTTTTAAATAGTAATAGGTTTGAGAATTATCCGCAAGAAATTAAAGAAAAGATATATGCACTAAAAAATATTTTAAAGCATATCTCAGAAAGAGGTGGCGCCTTATGGCTACAATAGATCATAAAGAAGGATATATAAAAGGGATATGCTTAATAACAGGCATGGAGGAAGAAAAGGTTAGGGAATATGCAAAAGATAATGATCCACTGAACATAATAGAACGACCATCGGTAATAGATCCTACAAAAGCTCAATTACAAAAGCTATTAACTTTAAAGGAGTTTATAGGTAATTATAATGTTATTAGAAGGTTTGGTTTTAATGAAAAGATAAAACTAAATAGTACATCTATAGCAGCAAAATATTTTGATGGTTTTCTAGCAAATAAAAAAGATAAAGAGATTTTTGTGGCAGCTTTTTTAGATAATCAAAATCAAATAATAGAGACAAAAATACTATCAGAAGGGACATTAGATCAGTCAACTATATATCCACGGGAGGTATTGAAACAGGCATTAGCCAGTGGGTGCAGTAGCATTATTTTTGCCCATAATCATCCAGGAGGCACATTGTATGCTTCAAAAGCAGATAAAGAGTTAACTCAAAAGATGGTTGATATATTTCATCCATTAGGTATAAAGGTTTTAGATCATATTATAGCAAGCTATAATGGATGCCATTCAATGGCTGAAAGCGGAGATATACCCGAGATGAAATATATAGCTAACTATGACGAAATAGATTTAGATGATATTAATGAGAAAGAAAAAGATATATACGAGAAGGAGGATTTTGAACTTGAAATATAGGAATAACCTTTTGAATGCTAAGATTTCTTTTTCAATATCCTTTAGAAGTACTTTCTCCTTTTAGGAGAAAGGGCAAGATTCCTATTTGTCGGACTTTGTCCTTCAAATAGATAGAATATGGAGCTTTTTGACTCCATATTCTATTGTTAATACTCGGGAAGTATCCCGAGACCCTCTAAAAGAAAGGAGGTTTTAAATATGTATGATAGATGAGAACAGAACTGAGAAGATAACTTTTAGGGTAACTCCAAGTGAATTAAAAAGCATAGCAAATAAAGCAAAAGAATCTAATATAAAAGTAAGTGAGTATGTAAGGCAATCTTCTTTGGGTAAAGATATCATAATAATAAAAGGAATTGATAAACTTGCCAAAGAGGTAAATGCAATAGGACGAAATTTGAATCAACTAGCTATTTTATGCCATCAAGGTAAAATAACTTGTCCTAATTTAGATTATGTAGAAAAGGAGCTCGATGAGGTATGGCACTTATTAAATTCATTAATAGCAAAGACGAAAAGAAAAAAGAATTAAGATATGGATTTAACTATGTGCTAAATAAAAATAAAGTAGCTCAAAATGAAGGAAGATATAACTCCTAGATTATCATTATGGACTAAAATATAGTTCTGTTTGGATTAAAAAAGGGTATAAAAAGGAGTAATAATATGGCTGCTTTTATCGATACAGAAAAAAAGAAAGGGACAAAAAAAAGAAAACAACAAACTAAAGCAAGTTTAAAATCTGTAAATGATTATGTATCAAGAGATGATAAAGTAGGGAAAATCGAGGAGAAAGAAATAGAAAGATTGTTAAATAGAGCAGATAATGCAATTTTTAAATATGTGACTCAAGAAAAGAAAACTAATATAAAGCTAATAACTGGAGTTAATTGCAGACCATCTTCTGTATTTGATGAAATGATGTTTATTAAAAATCTTTATAATAAGACCAATGGAAGACAATTTAAACATTTTGTTCATTCATATCATCCAAAAGAAGATATTACTTCTGAAATGGCTCATGAAATTTCTCTAAAATTATTAGATCATGAAAAATTTAAAGGGTTTCAAATATTAGCAGCTACACATGTTGATGTAGGACATATTCATACTCATTATGTGATAAATAGTGTAAATATGGAGACTGGTTTAAAGTGGCAACATTCTACCAAAGACTTATTTGATATTACGGATTTATCTAATAAACTTTGCTATGAATATGGTTTAAAACATAGTTTTATAAACACAAAAACAAATGAATTCACCAATAGGGAGTCCATATCCAGTGGTGAATATAGAGCTAGGCAAAAAGGGAGGTCATGGAAATACGAAGCATGGTTAGCTATAAATGAATGTGCTAAGATCGCTACAAGCAAAGATGAATTTATAGAAAACATGGAGAGTTTAGGATACCAAATAAGATGGGTAGATGAAAGAAAAAATATAACATTTACACTACCCAATGGAAGAAAATTAAACAATGATAAACTCCATCCGCCAAAGAGATATACTAAAGAAGCTCTTTTAAAAAGGTTTGAGCTAAACAAACAATTTCAGGAGAGAACTGCAGAGCATAAAGTCCAAAAACAGGCTAAAAACTTACAAAACCTAGTCCTAGAAACTATAAGAAGGCTAGAAGATAATCCAGAACTAGGAGATAGGGATTATCCATTGACTTATCTAGAGGGGCAGGCACTAAAGGAGAAAATGATAGAGCAATCAAAAGGAGAAGGACTAGATTGGGAGAAAGAAAGCTAGCTTTTACCATGAAGGTATCAAAAGCTTAATTTTAACCAAAGAGAAATAAACAACAATTTATATAAACTGTTGTTTGAATAGCAAAAGTTCATTACGGCAAATAAAGAAATAAAAAGGGAGATTGATAGTTTCAAAGAGAAATTATTGTTATCATAGAATTACAAGTTACTTAATAAAATTCAGAATCAAAAAGAAAACCAAAAAAATGATTGGGAGTTTGAAATATATAATAGATCATAATGTTTATATTGCCAATGAACTTGCCTTTATGCTATTATAAAGGCAAGGTAATCGGGAAAAAAAGCAGGGTGTGGTTGCCACCTCCACTTTACAGAAGAAAGGAGGTGGTGCGATATGAATACATATCAAGCAATATCACTTATAATATCGTTTGGCATGTTTATAATATCGCTAATCTCCTTGATTATTGTCCTTATAAAGGAAATAACTAAGGATAAAAAATAATCACCCTGCCCGTCCGCAGAGTGATTATTTAAAACTAATCATCTGTGGTAACCGCACCTATGCGGTACCGATTACCTTTATCTATATTATAACACATAATATAGATAAGTAAACATTTAGGGAAAAATCAATATTGAAAAAAGAAAATCAACAAAAAGATTCCAGATAAGCCAAAAAGCTTGATATTTTGCTATTTTAGGGGTATAATATAAATAAGGATAATATGCTTTACCAATGTGCTTATTAGGAATCTTTCCTAATAAAGAAGGAGGTCGTTGTTATGAGGAAAAAAATATTTATTGGAGGATCCATTATTTTATGTATTGCCCTTATAATAGGACTTACTATAAAGTTTAAACCACATGAATCGGAACAAATAGTAGAATCGGACGATATAATAGACGATACAATAGAAGAAAATAATACAGAAGACAAAGTAAAGCAAGAGGTAGTTATACCACCTATACAAACACCAAATCCTGCAGTTAAAGATGATAAAGTAGAAGAGCCTAAAGATGATCCTAAAGAAGAAACGAAAAAACCTAAAGAGGAAGTTAAGGAAGAGAGTAAACCTAAAGCTAGTAATAAATCTGTTTCACAAGATAGCGAAAAAGGAAATAAAAATAAACCAGCTAAGCCAAAGCAGGAAAAAACTCCAGAGGCAATGGAAAAGCCTATAACAGAGCCAAAACCTAAAACAACTCCAAAGTCAGTTAAGACAGAACAACCTAAAACACAAGAAAAGCTACCTACTTATGAAAAGGAAGAAAAGCCCGAAGTTGTAAAAGGTGGTACAGGTTCAGATGGTATAGTAAGAGACTTAAAAGGAAATCCAACTAATCTAAAACCTGCTACAAAAGTAGAAGAGGTAAAAGGTTCAGATTTACTTGACCCTGGAGAAGTTGCTGGTGAAGGCGATAAATTTTAATGGAATACTACAGAAAGGCAACCATAAATTGAAATGACCAACGAGGAATTCCAAAGAATAGTACTAGAGAAGCTTAGTAATTTAGAGTCTGATGTAGGCGGCTTGAAGACAGATGTAGGCAGTTTAAAGTCTGATTTAGGAAGTCTAAAAGAAGGGCAAAAGGGAATCAGAAAAGAATTAAGGTTTGTTTGGGATGACTTAAAGAGAATTGACAGGAGACTAGAAAAACAAGAGTCCAAAATTAAACAAGTTCTACCATAGAAGAACTCTAATAATAGGGTTCTTTTTTTAATGCGTAAAGCGAGGTGTTTAAGATGAAAAAACTAAAAACTATCCTTCTACTTCTACTCTGTATAACTCTTCTTCCAATATCAGTATTTGCAGAAGGAAACGATAATGCAGATAGTGGGGGTGGTGGTACTAAAGGTGCTGTAAAGGGTAAAGGTTTTTATAGAGGTGGAGAGTGGATGTATAAGGTTTCTGTATATGTAGGTCTATCTGATAGGGCGAACACACACACTTCATTGTCTGGATATAAAATGATAGGGAGTGCACCAATATTTATAAAGCCTTCTAGCTTTGCCTTGCCTAGTGGAGTAATATTTGGGAAACATAGTAAAGTCGATTATTTAAAAGGAGCAGGGTTAGAATCTAATGATAATCCTAAAATTGTTACCGACAATCCTCCTCCACCACCTATAACGAATGGCGGAAAGATATCTGCTGTTAAATCGTATTTTGGAGATACGCTTACATTAAAAATGTTACTAACCGGTTTTGCAGAACAAAAAGGTACTACAAGAGAAGGATTAATAAGGAATATAAAATTTACTATAGATGGGAAGAAGGGCAAAAAGGATCCTAAAGATATACTTCCCATTAAGGGAGCTGATGGTAAATATCAAAACAAAGTTCCTTGGGTAATTATATATGAACCCGTTACAATAGCTTATCTTAAAGATAAGCAGACAAAACTAGCTTTTACTGCTACAGAATATGCTTTAGCTCAAAAGATGGGGTTATTTAATTTTTTCTACTCAGGTGATGATGCTCAATATATCGCAGGTATGACTCATGCTAATTTACCTAATTCTATTGTACTTGAACAGGACTGGTTTGGCTTTACTGCATATCCTCCTTCGCCTCCAAAAGTTAAATGGGATAACAATAGAATAATTCAAGGTGGGGGGTGGGGTATGAGATTTTTGGGATCCAAGGGAAAAAATGCAAATGAACCTATCAAGCCACCTGCTAATGGTGGTAATAGCAACCAATCAATGAATATTAATATGGGTGATTATAGGGTTGACACCGATGTAATTACTTCATTTACCGTGGGTACAGGGGAAAGAATCACACCAAATAATCCAGCTACCGTTACCATTTACGTTGATGGCAGAGCTGTTTTATCCACTGATATAGTATTGCCAGAGGGAGGTAGTCAGCTTGTATGGACAAAATGGCATACGCCGTCTACACCTCAAGAGGTGCTCGTAAGTGCTAGTATATCAGGAAATTCTAATGCATATTTTATAGATGGTAATAGTAAGTGGGTAAAAGTAGCAGATTTAAATGAGAATGTACCGCCAGATCCGAGAGCTAAAGACCCTAAAACTGGTAAGGTAGTGACAAAACCAAACGGCTGGAAAGTTCCTAAGTTGCCAAAAAGAGCAAACAATACAAGTGCTACATGGGGAACTTGGTCAGCTTTTTGGAAGTCTAATTGGGTATGGCATGAAGATTGGCAATGGAGATGGACCGGCAAATATAATGAGAAGGGTGAAAAGATATACGATTGGTTTGACGAAGGGGAATGGGTAGATGAAGGTGATTGGGAATACTTTTGGAATAGTTATAGTGCTACTCTTTCAGCTACTTATAGACTAAAACCAGATGATAAAGTGCCAACAGCAAAACAGTTTTATAATAGGTGGGAGATGGGATCAGGCTATGGAGTTAACATTCAAGTAGATACAAGGGTATTGACAAATGCACCAAGCTCAGCAATTGCGATGCAGGGGAATGTTATTAATTACTTTCCTGAATTTAATTATGATACTTATTGCAGGCTTTCAGAAAGGATAGGCGGTGGAAAATTTGAATTCAGGCAAAACAAGTATTCAACCTATAATCGAAGGGTACATTATACTCCACTTTGGTTTCCAAATGGTGAGAGATATATGACTTATTCAGAAGTAATGGATATATGGACACCGGCGGGGATGTTAACTATAGGGCTTGATGATTATATTGATATAAAAGGAAATGTATTCGACGATTGGAGGGTAGTTCCCGTAAAACCGTAATAAGGTCATCTTAAGATGATCTTATTAAAGCAATTGAATGCGATATAAGTAAATTATTTAATCATACTAAAGATGAAAGGTGGTGTTAGTATGTACCCTGCATATATAGATGAATTTAGAAAGCAAGATAGGGACTTACAATTACATGGTTTACGAGTAGCGCAGTTAGGATATCAGTTTTCATTTTACCTAGGAATGGATGATGCAAGTTTAGATGTCCAAATGGCAGGATTATTACATGATATAGGTAAAATATATGTACCGAAACGCATTCTCCAAAAGCCTTCTAAACTTACACAGGTAGAATATTATATAGTGGCTAAACATTCTATTGATTCTTATATGATTTTAAAGGATAAAGAATACCCAAAAAATATTTGTGATATAGTAAAATACCATCATGAAAATTGGGATGGTTCTGGTTATCCAGATGGTTTGGTTAGGGAAGAGATACCATTTGGAGCTCGAATACTAAAAATACTAGATGTCTTTGATGCTTTAACGACTAATAGACCTTATCGTAAGGCTATGTCGGCAGATGAAGCATTGAGGCTAATGAACGAGGAGTCTAAAAACTTTGATTGCAAGCTCTTAGACTCTTTTCTTTTATGGATAAAAGAAAAAGACAATATTTCCACAAAGTTAGTAGGTGACATATGACGGAGTTTGGATTTAGATTAGAGGATATAGATTTAGGTTTAACATTGGGGAGAGAATATGAAATTCTAGAGAAAAATAAAAATAATGGTGATAAGAAAATATGTTTTAGGGGTATTTTTGAAAAAGAATATGAATATTTTTATATGTTTAGATGCAATAAAAACTACTGTGAGTGTTTTCTAAAAGTAGATTTTGGAATAGGAAGGTATTTAATTAGGGAAGTGGAAGATAATTTTTACTTTTCAATAACCCAAGGAAAGAGGAAGAACAATGGATAAAAGTAAAAGGTTTAAAGTATTAATAGCTATAATGCTTTTTATGTTTGGAACGATATCAAATTTGTTTTTCTCAACCTTTTTGCATCAGATTCTTTCTAAAAAAGCGGAGTTATCCATGATACCGAGTTTAAATGTATGCATAGATAGCATGAAGACCGCTAAAAATCATTTTAAGCTTTTTATTTTATTTGAGTTAATCATTTTTTTAATAGGTATATTTTTTATAAATACTAATGATAGGGTATACCAGAGTGATTTAATTAAAATAACGCCTTATATAAGCACGCCAGTGTCAGCAGGGCAGGGACAATTTGGTTCTGCTAAGTGGATGACGGAGCAAGAGAAAAAGAGGGCGTTTCCTATTTGCGTACTAAATAAAGATGATGAGATAATAAATTATTTGATTAAGCATGGGTATGATGATTTAGAAGAAAATGAAACTTGTACTTTTAATGATGAATCTGAAAAAGAAGGTGATGAGAATATTTGATGTAGAAGAAATAAAAAAGCCATATTTTGAAAAGGGTGGCATTGTAATTGGATTAGAAGAGAAAAACGGAAAAGAAATATTGTACACAATAACAGATGATGTTCATGCTCTTTGCATTGGTGCTACACGCTCAGGAAAGTCAAGAACGGTAGTACTTCAATCAATTTGTACATTGGCTTTAGCAGGAGAAGCTATGGTAATATCCGATCCAAAAGGCGAATTATATCAATATACCTATCCTTTTCTAGAACGTATTGGATATGAAGTCGTAGCAGTAGACTTTAGAAATCCTTTAAAATCTCATAGGTATAATTTTCTGCAACCTATTATAAACGCAATAGATAAGGGAGATACCCCTTCTGCCATAGATGCTACATGGGATATTACTTCATCTTTGGTTGGCGAAGCGAAAGGTGAAAGGATATGGGCAGACGGAGAAGCTTCGACTATAGCATCATCCATTATGGCAGTAGTTTTTGAAAATAGAGCAAAATATACTAGGCAATATCAAAACATGACAAATGTATTCTATTTTATAGCTAATATGTGCAAAACGGTAGATAAATCAATGCCTATAGAGGCTTATATGAAAACTTTAAAAGATGATCATCCAGCAAAAGGATTAATGGCCATATCTGAAATAGCTCCTTCAAGAACAAGAGGGAGTTTTTTTACTGCTGCTTTAACTACTCTAAGGTTATTTACTAATCCTTTAATATATTCCATGACATCTAGTAGTGATTTTAATCCTAAAGATTTAGGTAAAAAAAAGATGGCTTTATTTATTATTCTACCTGATGAAAAGTCAACCTATTATAGTTTGGCTAGTCTTTTAGTGTCGCAAATATATGAACAGCTAGTAAAAGTAGCTGATGAAAGGGGTGGCAGATTAAAAAGAAGGGTTAATTTTATATTAGATGAATTTGGGAACTTTACTAAAATCCCTGATTTTGCAAACAAACTTACTGTAGGAGGTGGTAGAGGGATAAGATTTAATCTGTTTTTACAGTCTTTTGCTCAGTTAGAAGAAAAGTATGGGAAGGAGGTAAGCAGGACAATAAGAGGCAACTGCCAAACATGGATATATTTACAGGCAGATGACATGGAAACCCTAGAAGAGCTATCTAAGAGATTAGGAAATTATACAGTATCTACTTATTCTCTTAGCTCCTCTCAAGGCAAATATTCTACTCCATCAACTGGACAGAGTATAAACCTAACCAGTAGAGCCTTATTATATCCTAATGAGATAAAGCTTATTTCAAGACCATATAGTCTTGTCATGGGGAGAAGTAACCCTGCTATAATGTATGCCCCCGATATTTCAAAAAGTTATTTTAATAAGATACTAGGTCTGGGAGATAAAGAGCATAACAGAAATATCAGAGAAGTAAGAGAGAATAGACGCAAAGTAAGGAACATTGAAAGTGATATGAAATTATGGGGAATTTGGGATATATATATTTGAGATTATGAAAGAGAGGTGTTTTTATGACAACGGAAAAATACACGATTATCGCTATTGTTTTTTTAATCGCACTACTGGCTTTTCCAGTTACATCTAATGCAGGGGGTGTAGAAAACAGTAAGGTTGTTGTAGGTATAAATAAGCTACTAGAGGATATTGGTAGGGCACTAATTACTATATCTATTCCTGCTGGCACGGTAGTTACAACATATTGTTTTATAAGAAGAGGGGCAGCCGATGAAATGGATTATAAGAAATGGACTAATAGAATACAGGTAGCCATAGTATCCACAATCGGTGCTATAGTGGCAGGAGTAATTGTAACTGTTATAAGCAGTTACTTTAAATAAATTTATAAGGAGGATAAAAATGGTTAAGAAAGCTATAGGTAGAGTGCGCAAAAATTCTATAGAGGTCTATACAAAAATAAAGAACAAGTTAAATGATAGATCTGGTGAAGGATATGTTGATACAGGAATTAAAATTTTAATAGCAGTAGTAATAGGGGCAGTATTGTTGGCAGGCCTATATGCGCTCTTTGGAGATACTATACTACCAACACTAACGCAAAAAATACAAGATATGTTTAATTACAAAGGACAATAATGAGTAGACAAACGGACTGTAAAAGTAATTCAGCCCGTTTGTCTAAAATAAAAGGGAGATAGATATGTCTAAATTAATAACCCTCCTTATTATAGAATTTCTTGAGGGACTATTTGATTTTTTAGGCAATAAAATGCTAACAGGCATTGTTCCATTAGCACTTCATGCAGAACAATACATGAAAGGGTTGGGCATTGGCGGATTTGATAATCTATTTAAGGTATTTCTCGATTTTGGGATATCAATGATCATTTTAAAGTTTTTGAAGAAAGGTTTTGAGATGTATATACTATGGACAGATGGAGATGCAGATGCGGATCCCGTTCTTTTGCTAAGTAATTTTTTTAGAGCGATGGCTATAGCTTTAACATTCCCAATTTTATATGATTGGTTAGCTGAAATAACAACGGATCTATCACAAAAAATTTTAGAAGTAGTAGGGCTAAATGCAAATATGGATTTTGCAGGTTTGTTGGCAAATATGTCTACAGGAGGATTGTTTTCTGTATTATCTTTCTTAGTGTTTTTTATAATATTCATTCTTTTATATATACAATTTATAAAGAATGGGTTAGAAATATTAATTCTAAGAATCGGAGTGCCTTTAGCATGTATAGGACTAATGGATGCAGATAAAGGAGTTTTTAAAACCTATATACAGAAGTTTTTTCAAGCAATTTTTACTGTTATAGTACAGTTGCTTTTGGCAAAGTTAGGCTTAGCCCTTATGTTTAGTGGGCATATGATATGGGGCATAGCAGCTAACTATTTTGCAGTTAAAACTCCACACTTTTTACAGGAATTTTTAATAATTCCAGGCGGTGGGGGAATTACAAATAATCTATATTCATCGGCTAGATTAATGCAGATGCTTAAAAGTGCAGTTAAATAGGAGCGAAATATATGCATATATTAAAAGAATTATCAAATGCTTTTGTATGGCTAATTAGAATTGGTACAGCTACTCGAATATCATATTGCTATGTAAAAATGATAAATAACGATGCTGAAGAAGCAGGAGTTTATAAAAAAAGGATCAGAAATGTATTAGTATTTTATGTGTTAGCTGAGTCGATCTGGCAGCTAAAAGATATTGCCATGTATTATTTTGGTTAGGTAGGAAGGAGAAAAAGATGCAAGATAGAGATACTCTATATATACCATTGGGCTTAAAGGAGAGAAATGAGTTTTGGGATGGATTCGGTAAAGAAGAAGCCATAAAAGCACTAACATTTATTGCATTCATTGGAATTGTTGATGCATTAATATATTTTAGTACTAGAAATATAGCTTTTTGTGCAGTGCTTTTTCTAGTTTCAATAGGTGGAAGTCTCATGATGTTAACTAAAGATACTACAAATCTTTCTGTAGTAGATCAAATTAAAAATATGATAAGATTTTTAAAATCACAAAAATATTATCCATATAAATATTTAGATGAGTGGAAATAGAGATGTTAGTGTTTAAGAATTTAATATTTATTTTAACTATAATTTATGCAGGATATATAGATTTTAAAAAAAAGATTATCCCTGACAGAGTGCATGTAATAATTATGCTATCGAGTTTACTTATAGACTTTAATCTATGTCAATCTATTACGGGGCTATTGTTTTTACCTATCCCTTTTATTCTTTCAGTTTTTTTTAATGAAGATACCGTAGGAGGTGGTGATATAAAAATAGTGGGTGCTATAGGTTTCTTTCTAGGATTAAGGAAAGGGACTATAGCGATAATAATTGGGCTTACTATATCCGTTATTTTTAATTTATTTATTTTCAATAAAAATAGGAATGATTCTTTCCCCCTTGCTCCATACATAGCAATAGGATCTTTCCTATCTTTATTAATATTTTCTTTTTGATTTTTACAGGTCAATAACTAAAAGGAGGTAATGAGGTAGGGATGGAGAAGTTTTTTAAGAATAGAACAGCAATAGGTATAACAAGTATTATTCTTGCCCTTATAATCAGTTTTGGTGTTACACCACTACTGAACAATGCAATGAAAAAACAAACAGAAGTTGTAAGGGCGTCAAAAAATATTAGAAAGGGTGAAAAAATTACAAAAGATAAAATTATAAAGGTCAAGGTTGGAGCGTATAATTTACCACAAGATATAATTAAAGACCCTGATAAACTTATAGGCAGTTATGCAAATACTGATATATATAAAGATGATTATTTTTTGTCAACGAAAATCTCTAATGTAAAAGGCAAGGACGATCCATATCTATATGAGATTGGTGATAGAATGGCAGTATCTATAACGGTTAAGAATTTTGCCGCTGGGCTTTCTGGCAAATTAAAATCGGGGGATATTGTCTCTTTAATATCTAGCAATGAAGATGGTGCTTCTATAATCCCGGAGCTTCAATATGTGGAAATATTAGCACTTACAGTCAAGTCAGGGAGCGATATGGAAGAAAAGCCCGATTCTGAAAAGGAAGAAGAGTTCTATGCGACTGCTACTCTTTTAGTTAGTCCTAAGCAAGCGGAAAAGCTTGTTGAATATGAGCAAAACGGTGATATACACATTGGGCTTGTATATAGAGGCGACCAAGAGATAGCAAGTCAGTATATAGAAATTCAAGATAAATATATAGAGGAAATGGAACTAAAGGTAGAAGGATCAGATTTAGAAGAGGAGGGGAATGTGGTAGATGGAGAAGGTGAAGCTTAAGATGAAGAAAATATTAAAGATTCCCAAGAATAATGAAGAAAAACAAGAATCTATAGATGAGAAGAATAATCAAGTAATAGCTGTATGGGGAAGTCCTGGAAGTGGAAAAACAACTTTAGCAGTTAAGCTAGCAAAAGAGATATCTAGTAAAAAGAAAAATGTAATTTTACTTCATGATGATATATTTTGTCCTACTGTCCCTATTGTAATTCCTAATTTAGAAGATAGTAATAAGTCTTTGGGAAAGATATTAACAAGCCCTAATATAGATCAGGGTATCATTTTAAATAATTCTATTACCATAAAAAATAACGATTATATTGCTGTAATAGGTTATCAAAAAGGGGAAAATCCTTTAACCTATTCTGAGTATGTAAAGGAGAGAACAGTAGATTTATTTATTCTTTTAAGACATATAGCAGATTATATTATTATAGATTGTTCCAGTATTATAACAGAAAGCTTACTGACAATTACAGCCCTTGAATTTGCTGATAAAGTTATAAGGCTTAGTACAGCAGATTTCAAAGGGCTTTCATATTTTAAATCTACTTTACCACTATTAATGGATAGTAAGTTCAAAATAGAAGAACATCTAAGAGTAGTTTCAAACATAAAAGATTTCCAGGCAGGGGAAACAATAAATGATGTATTAAGAGGGAGCAATATATATATCCCATATACAACAGAGGTGGAGAGGCAATATACTGAAGGAAAGTTATTTGACAGTCTTAAAAATAAGGCAAGTTTGAAATATATTAAAGGGGTAGAGCTTATATTAGAGGAGGTATTATATGGATAAGGCACTTTTGTTTTTTCAGTCTAAGAATAAGGATTTTGATGAAGTGTTAAAGGAAGTACAAGAATATATATCTTCAAAGTATTCAACTTTTGCTATAGATGATAAAGAAGCGCAAGCAAAGCAATTAAAGATGTATATTTCAAAATACTTAATAGACTATAAAATAACGGTTGAAGGATATACAATGCAAGAGCTAATAGATAAGATATATCAAGAGATGTCTGAGTTTTCTTTTTTAACTCCTTATTTGTTTTCTAAAGATGTAGAAGAAATAAATATAAACTCATGGGAAGATATTAAAATTAAGCTATCAAATGGAGAAGAGATACCTAGTGAAGAAAAATTTTTTTCCCCTGTACACTCACTTGATGTTATAAAAAGGCTACTCCAAACATCAGGAATGATATTAGATTATGCTAACCCAATCGTTAGAGGACATTTAACTACAGCAGGAAACGTGAGAATCACAGCATTTTGCCCTCCTGTTATTGATAAAGAAGTCGGAGTAGCAGCATCAATTAGAATTATAAATCCTAAAAAGCTAGGAATCGAGGACTTTGTAGCTAATGGAACAGCTACAAAAGAGATTTTAGAAAACTTAAAATATATGATTAGATATGGTATTTCTATTTGCGTTGCTGGTGCAACAAACTCAGGAAAAACAACTCTTTTAGATGGGTTATTGAGTACTATTCCGAATGAAAAAAGAATTTTTACAATAGAAAATAATGTAAGAGAATTTGATTTAATTAGAAGAAATGAGAAGGGAGAGATATTAAATAGTGTAGTTCATACAGTAACTAAAGAAAGTGAAAATCCAAATGAGGTAATAAATCAGGAAGATCTACTTGAATATGCATTGACTTCTAACCCAGATATAATAGTGGTGGGAGAGATGAAATCGGCAGAGGCTTTTGCTGCTCAAGAAGCTGCTAGAACAGGCCATGGAGTGCTAACTACTATACATGCCAATTCCTGTGAAGCAACCTATGGACGTATGGTTACTCTATGTAAGCAGAAGTATGATATGAAAGATGAAACACTCTATAATCTTGTTACAGAGGCTTTTCCCATAATTATCTTTACAAGACAGCTAGAGGATAAATCTAGAAAAATAATGGAAGTAACAGAATGCGAGATATTTCCTACTGGTGGAAGGAAAATTAGAACCTTATATAAGTTTGACATGGAGGATGTGAAAGAAGTTGATGGAAAAAAACAAGTCGTTGGAGAATTTAAAAAAATAAATAATATTTCAGATAGAATGCAAAAAAGACTATTAGAAAATGGGATGCCTAAAAACATGATACAAAGATTTCTTAATTAAAGGGGTGAAATTTTGGAGGCTTTATTAAAGGTAGTTTCATTTATGATTCTTGTATATGGATTTTTTGAGGTATTCGATATATCTTTACTTAAAATAGTAGATGACATTGTAAAAATTTTAAGTAAAGAAAAGACGGATATTAAATCAGTTATTAAAAGGCAAAATAGAGACGAAAAACAAAAAGGTATTAGAAGGGTGATAGAAGATGCCAAGTCTACATTAAAGATAATGGGCAAGGAGGATAGAATAAAGGTTGTATGGTTAGCCTCAATTGCCTTGTTTGTAGTTGGAACCATATTTTCATTATCTATATCAAATTTTTTCTTAGTCCCAGTCTTATCTATAGGATTGGGACTAATTCCATTTTGGTATGTAATATATACCTCAAATTACTATAGAAAGCAAATTAATGAGGAATTAGAAACAGCATTATCTACTATTACAACTTCTTATATTCGTTCCGAAAATATTATATCAGCTGTAGAAGAAAATATTCAGTATTTAAATCCACCTATTTCGGAAGTATTTAAATTTTTCTTAGGGCAGACAAAATTAATAACTTCTAATACTAAATTGGCTATCGAAAACATGAAATCTAAAATACAAAACGATGTCTTCAAGGAATGGTGTGATGCCTTAATTGCTTGTCAGGACAATAGAAATCTTAGGACTACATTAATTCCTATAGTAGCAAAATTGTCTGATACTAGAATAGTATCAGCGGAGCTTGAAGGGCTTCTATTTGAGCCTATGAAAGAATTTATTACAATGACAATACTATTGCTTGCGAATATTCCTCTGATTAAAGTGTTAAATAAGGATTGGTATAAAATACTTACAAAGACTGTTCCAGGGCATGCTGTTTTAGCCGTATTAATACTAACGATATTTATATCTTTAGGAGCAGTAATAAGACTAATAAGACCAGTTGAATATAAGAGCTAGGGGGTGATTAATTGAGTATATCCATATTTATATCTATATCGTTATTTCTATTTGGAATATATATGGTTTTAAGTGAATTTTTCAAATTATCAACTTACTCAACTTCTAAAATGGTTATATCTTTCTATGGTAGCAATAAGAAGACATATAAACTCGATGCAATGTTAGATGAACTAGCAAGTAGGCTTTCAAAAATTATTACTATAGATGGATACAAAAGAAACAAACTAAATGCTACGCTTAAAACCGTAGGAATTAATGAAACCCCAGAGAAGTATATAGCATCCACATGGATCAAAACTTTATTACCAGTAGCTTTATCCATACCTGTTTCTTTTATCTTTCCAATAATTATTCCTATAGCTTTAGTATTATCAGTTAGAACATATTTTAAAGAAAGTAAAATTGCAGATAAGAAATTGATTGAAGAAAGAGAAAAGATAGAATGTGAATTGCCACGCTTTACAAGGGAGATAACACAAGAACTAAAGTCTACTAGGGATATACTAGGAATATTAGAGAGATATAAAAGAAATGCTGGAAAAAGTCTTAAAAGAGAATTAGATATAACTATTGCAGATATGAAAACGGGGAACTATGAAACAGCTTTAACACGTTTTGAAACAAGGATACAAAGTCCTATGTTATCTGATGTAGTACGAGGGCTTATTTCTGTCATAAGAGGAGATGATGCTACCGTATATTTTCAATTACTAGCTCACGATTTCAAAGCGTTAGAGTTGCAAAAATTAAAAAATGAGGCAGCTAAAAGACCAGGGAAAATACGTAAATATTCTTTTTTTATGCTTGGATGCATGTTACTTATGTATATGGTAATCGTAGGAATTGCTATAGTACAGGGCATGAGGGGGATGTTCTAAATGAGAATACTAAAAATATTAAGAAATAAAAATGGAGACGGCTACATAGATGTAGCTGTCTTTGTTTTGGTTGCAATGCTAATACTTGCATTAATAGTCAAAGTGGTACCAGCTTTTACTATTAAAAATCAGCTTAATCATTTTGCAAATGAACTTTTAAGAGAAGCGCAGATAACAGGAAGGATTGAAATAGATTATAGTGATTTGGCTGAAAATTTAGGCGTTCAGCCTGATATCGTTACTTGGGAAGCAAATACCATTTCGGATAGTAGGGTGCAACTAGATGAAAAGATAACTGTAACAGCCACAGTAAAGTATGACATAGGGCTATTTGAAAATTTTGGTTCATTTCCAATAACCCTAAAAGGTAAAGCAACAGGAAAGTCTGAGGTGTTCTGGCATTGATAGGTATGTTAAAAAACAAACTCAGGGATGATATGGGCAATATGCTTCCTTTTGTAGCAATTATGGTTTTAGGATTATTAATTGTATTTACAGGTATTACAGAATATATGAGGCTTCAAATAATTGCAAAGGGGGTGAGGGATGCGATTGAATCGGCTGTAATATCTGTAAGCGTGGAGAATTATGAAAATGTATATAGCCCGCTTAGAGAGAGCTATAGTGGAGGTTACAAATTAAAAAATGATAATTGGAAGGAGGTGATAGATAGTGGAGATGTCTATAAGGAACTCAGTGAACTATTAGGACTAGAAAAACAAGAAAAGTACTATGTCAAAAAGGCAGGTGAAAGCTATGAATATAAGTTGTCGAATTTAGAGGTGAGAGTGATTAATTCTTCTTTAGCACCTATTAAAAATAAACATAAATTTTCAGCAGAGAGTTTTATAAATCTTGAAGTCCCCTTATCATTTGGTTGGGAACATTTATCGCCGATGAAGATAAGATTAAAAGTGAAATCTGAGTATGCTGCGAAATTTTAAAAAGAGCAAGTTGATTCTGGATAATGTTACCAATATATTATATTAAGAGGTGATTTTTTTGAAAACTAAACAAAAAATTATAATTGCTTTTTTATTGGCAATGGTTTTGATACCTGTAAATATCAAAGTACATGCATATGAATTGAAAGCGCCTAAACGGGTAAGAGCAAACAATGAAACCGTATGGAACCCAGAAAATCTTAGAGGCACAATAAGTGGAGGAAATTGTTTTTCTCTTTTTCTTACAGGAACTAATACGATAAAAGCTATAGGAGCCAATAGTTCTGGGCAACTTGGCGATGGAAGTACAACTGGTACAAAAATAGATTTTGTTGATGTATTAGGCGAGAATGGTATAGGATTTTTGACAGATGTAGTACAAATTGATACTGGAGAGTACCATTCAATGGCTTTAAAATCGGATGGCACTGTATGGAGCTGGGGGCGAAATAGTAGTGGACAACTTGGTGATGGAGGTACAACTAATAGAAGTACTCCAGTGCAGGTCAAAGGTTTGGCTGATATAGTGCAAATTAGTGCCGGGGGCTCTCATTCAATGGCTTTAAAATCGGACGGCACTGTATGGACTTGGGGGCAAAATAATCACGGCGTACTTGGTGATGGAGGTACAACTAATAGAAGTACTCCAGTGCAGGTCAAAGGTTTGGCTGATATAGTGCAAATTAGTGCTGGGGGCTCTCATTCAATGGCTTTAAAATCAGATGGTACCGTATGGACTTGGGGAGAAAATTATGGACAAATAGGTGATGGAACTACTGAAGAAAGACATACTCCAGTACAAGTAGTATATAAGCCTAATATTTCATTGTTAACTGATATAGTACAGATTAGTGCTGGACATAGTCATTCAATGGCTTTAAAATCGGATGGCACTGTATGGGCTTGGGGGTGCGGTATGGTAGGCGATGGAAGTATATATGGGCAATATTCTCCAGTACAAGTTAATGATTTGACTGATGTAGTACAAATCAGTGCCGGAGACTACCACTCAGTAGCTCTAAAATCTGATGGTACTATATGGTCATGGGGCAGAAATAGTGATGGTGAGCTAGGCGATGGGAGTACAACTGATAGAAGTACTCCAATACAAATTTGTTTTGAAGGGCAAAGAAGAGCTACTATAATTCCACAGCATATGTTATACAAATTTAATAAGCCAAAAGAAAGAAATATTTATGAAGGTGGGAAATCACAACCTATTGAATGGGAGTTGATTTCTAAGTCTGTAGAAAGTTTTGATATTTATTATGCTCCCTGTAAAAATTGGACAGATAAAAATACTTGGAATGTAATAGAAAAAGATGTATCAATATCATCATTATCGCCAGAGTCTTTCACTTCAAATATTGACGATGGTAAAGGTGGATTTCTTGAAGGTACAAGGTATAAATATTTATGGACTTTGCCTAATGAATTTATTTCACATATAAGAATTATTGTAGTACCAAAATACAAATAAAAACTACTCCCTATGCTACTTATTTTAATATGGCATAGGGAATAGTTTTAAGAGGAGGTGTCTTTTATATGAAAAAAGCAGTATTAGGTATTGTAGTGGTACTACTCTTGATTTATCCTATAAATGTTTATGCAGAAACAAAATTTGAACAGGGAATAATCACTTCACCAATATTTGACGTTGTAAAGGATGGCTTTTTTACCAGTGTAAGCGATGGTAGTATAAGTTTAGAAAATGTAAATGAATTAATATCAGATGAAATTACTTTTATAGAAAAACCCAATGTAATATTTACGCCAAATGGAAGTGAAGAAACTGACACTTTTTCGGTAACAGTTTCATATGAAGGAGATATTAGTGAAGAAGTAGTAGAATCTATATATGGTGTTTGGAGTGACACAGAAAATCCTTCAAAAATCTCTGATTGGGGTTTATTGGGTAGAAAGCCACAAACGGTAGAATACATTCCTAAAAAATCAGGAGAGTATTATTATCATGTAAAAATGGATTTAATAGCGGGAGAAACTCTGTATTTTAAATCTAATTCATTTCACAAAACAAATATACCGCCGAAGATAACAATAAATAATCCAGATGGTACACAAATCATCAATGAAGATGACAAAATAATAATATCAGGGATAGTGACTGATACTGATTCTCAATCAGTAATGATATCGGCAGAAATTGATGGTGTATTAAAATCTATTATATTACAGACTCCTACTACAGATAAATCTTGGAGTTTATCCTGGGCAGGTAACGAACTAGGACATGGAATACATTCAGGCATACTAGATACGGATCAAATATTTAAAACTGTAAAGGTTGTTGCTGATGATGGTAGAGCAATAAGGGAAGAAAAATATACGGGTATTTTAATGGTCGATAAAATAAAACCCAAAATGAAAATAGTCATTGATAAATGACTTAATATTTAAGCGGGGAGCCGCTATGTTTTATAAAATATAACCATAAATCAGGAGGAAGAGATAAAATGAGAAAATCAACAATAAGTAAAATGTTAGTGGTAACAATGTTATTAAGTACTTTGTTTATTCCAATGGGTGGTAATCGGGCAATAGCATCAGATGATCCAGATGTAACTATTATTCAGTCTACAAATGAACCTACTAATCAAGATGTAGTAATAACAGTGGAAACAAGCGACGATCTAAGTGGAATTAGGGAAATAATTCTGCCAGATGGAAGTAAATCTACTGAGTCAAAGATTACTTATATAGTATCTGAAAATGGTAGTTATACATTTAAGGCTATAGATAATGCTAGTAATGAAACTGTGGGCATAGTGGAAATTACTAACATATTCAAAGAAAAGCCTAAATTGACATTAACTCCAAGTACAACTGAACCAACTAATCAAGATATAGTAGTAGATGTCAAGGCTACTGGCAGGGGTATTGGAATCAAGGAAATAGTTCTACCAGACGAAACTAAAATTGAAGGAGATGAAGCACAATTCAAAGTAACTGAGAATGGCAGCTATACTTTTAAAGCAATTGATGTTGCGGGCAATGAAGTAGAAGAAACAATAGAGATAACAAACATAGATAAAGTACTACCGGTAATAACTATAGAGCCATATGAAACAAATTGGACCAATAAAGATATTGCAGTTAAGGCTACAGTTAACAAAGGAACTCTAAATCAGGAAAGCTATATATTTACAGAGAATGGGTCATTTACATTTATAGCAACAGATGAGTATGGTAATATGGTAGAAAAGGTTATAACAATAAATAATATTGATAAAATAAAACCCAAAATGAAGATAATTGTTGGTAAATAGTTTGCTTTTAAAGGTGGGGATATCCCCACCTTTAAAATTTAATAAATTAATATTATGCATTTAAAAAGGAGAAAAAATATGAAGAAAGGCAAAATAAGTGGAATATTAATATTAACAATGATACTTAGTACCTTGTTTATGCCATTTGTTAGTCATAATGTAATAGCAAATGATGTTATAGATGTAACTATTGTTAAATCCACTGATTTACCTACAAATAAAGATATAGAAATAACAGTAGAAGCAAGTGATGATCTAAGTGGAATTAAAGAAATAGTCCTGCCAGACGGACTTAAAGCTAAAAGTGATATTGCTCGATTTACAGTAACTGAAAATGGTAGTTATACATTTAAGGCTATAGATAATGCTGGTAATGAAACCGTGGGTACAGTAGAAATCACTAATATATTTAAAGAAAAGCCTGAACTGGTATTAACTCCAAGTACAACTGAACCAACTAATCAAGATATAGTAGTAGACGTCAAGGCTACTGGCAGGGGTATTGAAATCAAGGAAATAGTTTTACCAGACGAAACTAAAATTGAAGGGGATGAAGCACAATTCAAAGTAACTGAGAATGGAAGTTATATTTTTAAAGCAATTGATATTGCGGGTAATGAAGTAGAAGAAACAATAGAGATAACAAATATAGAAAGCGCAAAGTCGATTGTAGTTGAACGTATAGAAATAAGTCCTAACCAAAGAGAGATAGAAATAGGGGATACTATTGAGTTTATAGCAACAGCATATTACTCAGACGGAAGTAGTAAAAATATAACAAATTTAGCGGCATGGTCAACTGATAAAAATATAGTAAAGATAGATGAAGGTATAGCAACAGGGATAAATGATGGTACAAGTGTTATTAGGGCAGAATATGAAAATAAGAGTGATATAGCCACTGTCATAGTAAAAAGCAAAGATATACAAGCTCCTATTCCATCTATTCCATCTATTCCAGATATTATTCCCAAACCAATAATACTTAAAAATATAGCTATAGCACCTAAACAACAACAAATAGAAACAGAAGACACTGTAAAGCTCATCGCAAAGGCATATTATTCAGATGGAAGCAGTAGAGATATAACAGATTTGGCAGAATGGAAAAGCGATAATGAAGATATAGTAAGAATAGAGAACGGAATAGCAAAAGGTATATCAAGGGGTATTGCTACAATATATGTTAAATACGAAGGTATGGAAGATATTGCAACGATAAATGTTATAGAAATTAAGCCTACTTCTATTATTTTAGAAAAGATTATAGTTGATTTGCCCCCAAAGAGAATTAAGGTAGGGGAAAAGGTTAAGCTTGGAGCAAAGGCATATTATTCTGATGGAAACAGTAGGGACATAACAAGCTTAACAACATGGTCTAGTGTAGATAGTAGTATTGCACTAATAGAGAATGATGAGGTAAAGGGTATTTGTGAAGGTGTGACAAGCATTAAGGCAGAATATGAGAAAATGCAGGATATTGTATCGATAGAAATATATAAAGATATGCATACTGATAAAAAGTCGGCACCTAAGCCTGTGAATCCTGAACCAAATTCTGTATCTAAACCTACGACTGAGCCCATACTTAAATCTACGTCTAAAATGGATAATAAGATAAAAAACACAAGTAAAGATTCTAAGTCAGTTTCAGAAAAAATAAAAACCAAAGAAGTTAAGCAATTTAATACTGAAAAGCCTAAAGAAAGCTTAAAAGAAAAATTGATATCTATAGAACACTCAAAAAGAGCTAATGTTATTCTCAAAGGTATTATTAGGGGATACTTAAAAACGCAAAATGGAAATCCAATAGCAAACGTACGGGTAGAATTGCATAGTGCTCCGAAAATAACATACACAGATGAGAATGGATTTTTTGAATTTAGGGATGTAGAAATAGGTCATCATAAGCTTTTTTTGGCTGATGATACTATTTCTAAAGAAAAAATATTAGTAAAATCATTAGTTGTTAGAGAGAATGATAATGTTAAATCAGAATTATCTGGAGACGTGATTAACGACAAATTTAAAAAAGATGAGGCAGTAGAAACTACACAAATTGAGCTTACAAATTCTGAGTTAGTAAAGGATTTAGAACTTATTATTATGGTAGATGATTCTAAAAATAGCGCAGATACCAGCTTTTTCAGTTTTTTAAAATTAGGTAACTTTAATGTTTGTATAGTAAGTATACTATTTCTAGCTATTTTAATGCTTTTTCTAGTTTTTTGGCTAAGAAAACAGATTGAAGTATATGCTATAAAATATGAAAATGGCAAAGAGACGGAGGTTTTAATTCATAAAAAACGTATAGAATGGGCGAAAAAGGAGATAAAAATAAATCTACATCAAGACTTACTAAACATTAACAAGCTTGGTGGACATAATATAAAAGTAGTCTTCCTAAAGAATGTTTCCAAGAAAATAGCAGGTAAAACCATAATATTGTTAGATGAAGATCAGATCATTTTAAGGTTTAAAGCACCCAAAGACGAAACATTTGATATAGTTATTAAGTCAAAATTAAAATAAAAAAGTAAGGGAGCGGCGAGTTTTGAATTGCCGCTCTCTTACTTTTTTAAAGATAACTAATAAAAATATGAAAAAAAATAGAGCCAGAAGCATAAGGAGAGAAGGAAATGGAAAATATTTTTACACCGATAATCATATTGTTAGCAACTCTAATAGCTGGTGGTGCCGCCTTATTCTTCCTCAAGAGAGATACAAAGGAGAAAAGGGATATTGAAAACAAAAAAATCGAAACAGCACAAGAATTCGTAAATGTGGTGGATATAAGGGATCAATTCTTATATACAAGAGATGGAAAAGTAATAACTTATATACAGATAACTCCAATTGACACCAATCTCTTAAGTGACAGAGAAAAGATAACTCTTGCTAGGATTTTAACAGCAGAACTAATGTCAGAACGAGATGCTTTTAAGTTTTTAGCAGTTTCACGTCCTGTTGATATTTCCCCATTACTCACTGAGTACCAAAGCATAGTATCTGATACTTCCAACCCAGTTCAGAAAGAACTTTTAAGGCAAGAAATGCTTTCCATTAGTAATTTTGCCTTATCAGGCGAAGTCGTGGAAAGACAATTTTATATAATGCTATGGGAAGAATATGAAGAGGGCATAGAAAGAGAGCTTTTAAAGCGAACTATAGAATTCATATCTAAATTTGAAAGTGGCGGAATAAAGGCCAATATTTTAAATGAGAGTAAAATTGTGCGAATGTGCAATTTGATAAATAATCCAGCATATACAAATATAGAAGATACAACCTTTGAAACAGCAATGCCTTTTCTTCTTCAATATCTTTAGAACTTCTAGTTAGAAAGAGCTAGAAAAGTTGAAAATATAAAAATCTTAAAGGAGGCGTAGAGTAGTAAATCCTCCCCTGCTTATATATGTAGGGGAGGATTTACTATAAATATGATGAAGAAAAAAGAAGAAATAAGGATTAATAATACACTTTTAAATATTCTATCTCCTATGGGGCTTGAAATAAAAAGGAATAATCTGATTATTGGTGAAAACATGGGGAAAGTTTATGGAGTTATAAAATATCCTCAAGACTTAAACTATGGTTGGTTATCTAGGATAACAAATATACCAGGGACTATATGCTCCATAAATTTTACACCAATGGATAGTGGCATTTTTGTTGAGAATGTTGCTCGTTCTATCAATAGAAATAAAGGTTTGGCAAATTCCACCAACGACCCTCTAACACGTTCTAGAGCCGAAAAGGCTGCTGAGGATGGAGAAAAGATTATGAGAAGTATTGACCAGCAGGGAGAAGCTATTGGATTAATGGGTATTACAATAATGCCTGTTTCAAAGGATGAGGGAACTTTTGAAAAGGTTTGCAGGAAAGTGGAAAGCCGGGTAACAGCTATAAACTGTAGGCTAAGGGGATTATCATTTCTGCAAAAAGAAGGATTTAAGCAATTATCACCTTTTTATAGCTCTGAAAAAGAAGTAGAAAACATAATAAATAGAGTTGTACCGCTGTCTACATTTATTGGGGGATTTCCTTTTGCATCTAGTGGATATAATGATGGCACTGGATATTATTTTGCAAGGGATAGTTCGGGTGGATTAGTAGTAATTGACCCATGGAAAAGGGAAGGAGATAGGACTAATACAAATTTTGTTATTATGGGGGTACCTGGGGTTGGTAAATCTACTGCAATTAAACATATAGTTCTTTCTGAATATATGATGGGGACAAAACTTATTTTTATTGACCCACATCGGGAATATTGGGAATTATGTAAAAATCTAGATGGGGATTGGATTAATGCTGGTGGTGGAAGTAAAGGTAAGATTAATCCATTGCAAATTAGAACTTCTCCTAGAGATGAGGAAGGTGAAATAGATAAGTTATATGAAGATGAAGGTTATGGCATGGGAGATATGGCTCTTTATATAAAAAATCTTGAAATATTCTTTAGGCTCTATATCCCTTCTTTAACTGATAGGCATATGGCTATTTTAAAGTCTGAAATAATAGAATTATATAATGATTTTAATATATTTTGGGATACAGATATATCAAAGTTGCCTAATGCAAATTTCCCGATAATAGAAGATCTTTATAAGCAAATAGCTAAAAAAGCTAAAGATAAAAACAATCCATATATTAAAGATTATGACGATTTATCATTATATTTAAAGGACTTGGCAATTGGCTCAGATTCATTTTTATGGAATGGGCATACAACGATAGAAGTCAATTCTAAGTGTGTTTGTCTTGATACAAAGGATCTGCAAAATTCTCCCGATAATATAATAAGTGCCCAATACTTTAATATTCTTCAATGGGCATGGGAGGAGATTGTAAAAAATCCTGATGAAAGAGTTCTTTTAATATGTGATGAAGCTTATCTTATGATAGATCCAGATGTACCTCAATCTTTAGTATTCTTAAGAAATGCAGCTAAAGGAGTTAGAAAATATGAAGGTGGAATTGCAGTTATTTCCCACTCAGTGGTAGATTTTCTAGATCCCAAAATAAAAATGTATGGGCAACCACTTTTAGATCTTGCTACTTTTAAGATTATCATGGGGACGGATGGACAAAACTTAGAGGAAACTAAAAATCTATACAATTTAACTGATGCGGAAGAAGATTTGATTATGGCTAAGAAAAGAGGTTCCGCTTTAATGATTGTTGGCTCCAAAAGACTTCAAATACAATTTGAGATTCCTGAATTTAAGTTTAAATACATGGGTAACTCTGGAGGACGTTAAAAAAGGAGTACGTGGAGAGAAATAGAGGGGTATATGTTTGAAACTTTAAAAATATCCCTCTATTTATGATGATTTAAAGTAAAAAACATGTCAGTATACTCCATGTGCTAATATAAAGGGTTTTAAAAAGCTATTATGGGGGTATCAGTAATGTTTTCATCAAAAGATAAAGAGGAAAGAAAAACCATGCTTATTATTCTATCATCAACGTTTGTCGTTAAATTTTTAATATTTACAGCTATTGTTTATATATTAACTAGTCCTTTTAAGCTTATAGCGGATTTCTTTTCAGATGATGAGATAGCCTATGCCGAAGATTTTTATAATCAATACAGCCTAGATCAGTGCATAGAAGAAGAGAGTGAGGATTATATATATAGTTCAGAGCTTGATTTCAGTTCATATGATTTTGAGGATAGCTCTATAGATGTAGTTTATTATAATCAAGCTGATAGTAGATGGAAGGATAAACCTTATGGAAAAACTGGTACTATAGGAAGATCTGGTTGTGGCCCGACTTCATTGGCCATGGTTATTTCTACTTTAGGCAATAAGATTGTCAACCCTGTAGAAATGGCAAGATGGTCATATAAAAATGGATATTATGCTGAAGGAGCGGGTTCAATGCACAAACTTATCCCTGCTGGAGCTATAAGTTATGGCTTAAATGTGGAAGGTGTAGGAACTAATGCAGAGAAGATAATCCATGCACTTTCAAATAAAAAATTAGTAATTGCTATAATGGGTAAAGGACACTTTACTAAAGCGGGACATTTTATAGTTCTTAGAGGCATAACGGAAGAAGGAAAGATATTAGTAGCAGATCCTATAAGTATCAAAAGAAGCGAGCAAGAATGGGATTTAGAATTGATATTAAGAGAAGCAAAAAAAGGAGCAGATGCTCGGGGACCATTTTGGGTTGTTTGGAGGTGAAAATATGCTTTTATATTTAACTAGTAATGAAAATCTAGGGCTATTTGATTTTCTTACAGACGAAAATGGTATGTTAGTAAAAAAATTATCAGGAGAATTTTTGCTCAAAAAATTTGTAGTGCACGATATGAGAAATCTAAGTCATTTTTCATACATAGCAATAGACTTAGAGGCTATAAAAGATAGTGAAGATGATATAATAGAAGCTATAAAAGCTTTTAAAACTATGTATGATTCTAGAATAATAATATTTGCAGAAAAAACTGATAGGGCACTATTAGACAGGATTATAGATGAAACTGAAACTTATAATATAGTGACAGCCCAGACAGTTGAAAAAATTAAAAAAGAAATATTGGTATGTGTAAGCCCTTTGGGAATGACTAAAGATTATTTAATTAAATCTATGAATCTTGATTTAGACATAGTAATTGAAGATTATCTTAAATATTCTTTTATGGGGGATAGTATAAAGATTATGGTAGCAGGAAGTATGCCAAGAGTAGGAACAACGACTACAGCAATAAACATGGCTTGTTATCTATCTAGTATAGGGGCGAAAGTATCCTATACAGAAGCTAATGATAGTGGCCATCTTTCACAAATACATTCTTGCTTTTTTTCCAATATCCCTATAAATGATAATTATTTTACTTACAGTAATGTAGATTACTTCTTTAACAGTAGCATTCCCGTAGGTATGGAATATAACTTCAATATTATAGACATTGGAATATTGAAAGAAAAAAATGTGAAGCTTTTTGGTATTGGAGATCTAAAATTGTTGTGTGGAGGTACTAAACCTTATGAGATTAATGAATTAAAAGCAACTCTACAACTTATTGATTATGATAAAAATTTCAATATTATCTTACCAGAGGCCTTAACAGATATAAAAAAAGGTATACCGATTAAAGAAAGAGTATATTCTAGTAAGATTTCGGCAGATTTATTTAATAGCGATATTAATTCAAAAATATGGAGGACCATTTTAAGTGAGTATATTGTACCTAAGACCTTATAGGTTCTTGTATAAGTGTCTTCGTAATGCTAAAATGAGGGTACAGATTAACAAGAAGAAGGTGTAGATAAGATGTTTGAGGACAAATATAATCTAACTTTAGAGCAAAACATATTTTTAGCTAAGAAGTTAATTGTTGAAAACATATATTATAGTGCTAGATTAGAAGGTTGTAATGTAACTTTTCCTGATACTAAAACAATTCTTGACGGTGTAAGTGTAGCAAACTTGAAGATGAGCGATGTTGAAGTAATATTAAATTTAAGGGATGCTTGGAAATACTTAATTGATAACATAGAAAAAACCTTCGATCTTGATTTCGCATGTAAAATTAACTATTTTGTAGCGAGAAATGAGAGCCTTGAATGGGGGGTATTGAGGAATGGAAATGTGTCTATATCAGGGGTGGATTATGTTCCCTCTATACCTAATAAACAAGATGTTATAGATGATATAAACGAGATTCTGAGCATAGAAAATGTTACAGAAAGAGCTATAAGATATTTCTTATGGGGAATGAGAAATCAATTGTTTTGGGATGGAAATAAAAGAACTAGCATATTATGTGCTAACAAGATTTTAATTAGTGAGGGGAAAGGAATTTTAAGTATTCCAGAAAAACATATACGGGAATTTAATATAAGGCTTACTGAGTTTTACAATACTAATGAGTATAGCAAAATTGATAGCTTTATATATGATAACTGTATTCATGGTCTTGTGCTGAAACAAGAACAGGCTAGAGAAGGCGAAGAAGAGTTAGAAATCTGAATAGCGATTTTTGGTCTAATACAATGAGAGACACTCGAAAGGGTGTCTTTTTTGTGTTTAAAACTTACATATGATTTTAAAAAATGGGGGTAACATCATGAGCAAATTATTATTCAATGAGCAACCTTTAGTGATAGATAAGCAATTGGCAACATTAATCGGCCTTAATGAAGCTATGGTGCTTCAACAAATACATTATTGGGTAGAAATTAATAAAAAAGCTGATAAGAATTTTCATGAGGGAAAATACTGGACATATAATTCTATCGAAGATTGGCATAAGGAGTTTCCTTTTTGGAGCGAGTCTACTGTTAAGAGGATATTGGCTAAGCTAAGGAAGTCAAACCTTCTGATAACTGGAAATTTTAACAAGCAAAGACGTGATAGAACTCTATGGTATACAATTAATTATGAGATACTGGAAAAGATAGCAGAAGAAGCAGAGGGAGGAAAAGAAGAAAAGGTAGAAGCAGATACAGAGGAAAAAGATGGCTCTGAAATAGAGGCTAAATCTGAAATTAACAAAGCTCCTAAGAAGAGAAAGAAGATGAAGGGAATACAAAAGGTCAAAATGACCCAATGTAAAAGGTCAAAATGGTCTAATGCAAAAGGTCAAAATGACCCAATGGATCAGGTCAAAATGACCCAACCATTACCAGAGATTAACACAGAGATTACTACAGAGAATAACAACAACATTACTCGAGTACAAAACAATGTTGTTGTAAATGATAGAGAATTAAAGAATCTAAAAGAAAAAATTGAAGAGGTGACTCAAAGTTCAGTTATTGAAGAAAACCTTAAAAACTACCTAAAAAGGCCTAATGGGCAATACGAGATAGAAACAGCTATTGAAAATTACCCTGCAATTGCTAAAAGTATATTGAAAACAAAAGATGTTCCGAATCCAGTAGGATTATTATTTTATATTGCTAAAAACAATGTAAAACCTCCAAATTATCAAAAAGCCATTGGGATTTTCAAACGAGATAATTTTGGTTCATTTGAGCAGCATCATTATGAAGATGGGGAGCTTGATTTTCTATTTGAAGATTTAGAAAATATATAAAAGATTATAGCTAAAAAACAGATTCCAGATACGTCCATTCCTCTTTTAGGACATGAATGTAGGTTGTATCAGCATACCACTTTTTGTTAATAGTTTCTGCCTTAAAATTCTGATAAATTAACCCGTAGAAACCATATATATTTCAGACGATGGTGCTTCATGGATTAAGCAGGGTCTTCATTGGATTCCAAAAAGCAGGTTTGTCCTAGATGAATACTATCTACAGAAATATGTCAGAACATCTACCCCATTTAGACGATAATACAATCCATCAGGAGATGCAAGATACATTGGATTGGCCCAGTAAAGAAAAGACAAGGAAAGTATTTAAAAAAATACTTAAACTGACTGATTCTGAGAGTAAAAAGAAGTCGATTAAAGAATCAGGGCGATATATATTGAATCAGTGGGATGGGATAGAGATAAAGGCAGATAAGGGCTTTGAAATAATAGGCTGTAGTGCAAAGGTCATGTAAGCCATATTCTATCAGATAGGCTAAGCAGCAGACCTAGAAACTGGTCAGAGATTGGTGTTAAAAAGATGGCTGAGCTTAGGATATATAAAGAATGGTGGCAAGGTCTATGATTTGGTAATGGATCAAAAACATAATGAGGCGAAAGAGAAAAAGCATAAGATACAGGATAGAATGGTAAAAGACTTGAGGAGAAAAGCATCTAGTAAATATGCAAATGCGTGGAATAGTGATTTAGTTGTTACAACTAAAGGCAAAAAGACTGGTTTATATAATGAATTAAGAGGCCTTAGTAGCATACGTGGTCTGTAGGTAGAAAGCAGCAAAAGCGACCCCTTTACAACAATAGGGACAATATGGTATAATGGATGAAATGGTAGCCATAAAATCGGATAGACATGCCCACAATAAGGGAGGCCGCCCTGGCTGACAAATCATATGGGCGATGCTTGTTGTCAAGGGTGTGACCGGATACAATGCTAATTTATTTATCAGGATGGCTGTATTTTTCTTTTCCCTACAGTAAATTGACGCAATCCTATTCAATGGTGGTAACCCTTTTTAAACCTTCAATTACACATAGTTCGGCGGCTAACAATAATGTAAAAAATAATGGCCTAATATCGATAACTGCAACTAACCCACCTACAGAAGATACAGATACTATGACTTATACATATTATAACGGTCCTGGAAATTGTTATGAGTATCAAATAACATTAAAGGCATTTGCTAACGTATATAATTATAATGGCAATAGCCCTCGAACAGATGGATTTGGTATGTGTGTAGTAAATCAAAAATATTTCTATAATGGTACACAGCAACCAAATTATAATTTTTTGTATGTTTTTAATACTATAGGAACTGAAGTTCTCACTTCTCCTTCCAGTACCACAAATAAAGATGTAATTACGATAGCAGATTGGGGAATTCGTTATACTAAAAAGGTAGGCGGGTTAACAATTTCTAATCCTACGTTAACTATTGGTAAGTTAGTTAATCTAAGTGTATCGTGGAGTCCAACTACAACTGTTGTAACCGATTCTGGCCCAAAAACATTTTCCTATAGTAATAAGATATGTGGCATAAAAGTACCATTCGTCTATGCTTTAAATGCAGCTGATGATCAATGTTCTCTTATTATGACAAAGGATTTAGTATCACTATCTACTCAAGATAAATTAAGCAGAGCAGTTTTCGCTTACGATATGGGGTTTAATGTTAACAACACAAGTAAGCTAGGCAGCGGACAACTAACAGCAGCATGCCATTATCGTTGATAGCTATATAACTAAAAATAGTAATTATAATATATATGCATCATAATTACCATTTTTAGTAGCACGCTCGATAACTTGGCAGTGAAGAGCTCCGGTGGGCAAGGTTCCGAGCCTACGAACAGAAGTCTCATATAAAGCCGGGTATGGACGGATGAGTTTGCGATACAAAATAAAGTCCAATGCTGTCCAAATCTCAAACAGTAGATAAGGCGCATTATAAGCTACATAATTTAATAATTAATAATTAACTGAGAGTAAAAAAATACTTACTTTTATAATAGGAGTGTATTTTGGAATGAAGAAAGTATTGGTAATTACAGTATGTTTACTTTTTATAGCTTCAATTGGATTGAATATATATCAATATAGAAAAATTATTGATGAAAAAGAAATTAACATGAATATGGCGAAATACTATATGAGTACATCAGAGGTAACATTCATGAATGCATTTGCAGTAACTGATCAAGACATAATGGAGTATATTGCAGATCCGGCAAATTTAAGTAATTTTATCGAAAGCATTCAAGCAGCAGACTTATATTATCTTGCAGCATCAAAATGTGTTACTGAACATCAACTTAATAAAGGTCAATCTTTTAGTTACATACAGTCGCGGGATTTAATAAACGGTTACCTGCAAGAACTCCGATCGTATCGAAAATATCTAATAAGTAACAAAAATGGATCTTATGTGCATACCGACCAGATTGCGATGGTTATAGCTGATCTAAAAACAATTGCTAACTGGTTGAGCGAAAGATCTAAAAATAAGAATTTCCAGGTTTATAACGATGATGATTTTTATAAAGAAGTATATGATAATCTTAATAGTGATATTAAAGGGAATTACTTTATCGGCTTTTCTGGTTGGTAATATGGAGTTGTGCCATAAAGAGCAGCGTTAAATTGCAATGGAATTCAGGTTGTAATTGAGTAGTAATTCCGTGTTCGTTAAACATTAACAGTTGAATACCGTACAGTATCCTAGAGATGTTTTTATTTGGTTAGGAAGATAATGTAACGCTGGTAGCGGTATGGGCATCAACCAATGTTTAGCTTGAGAGTGATACTGCAAAAGCATCATTCTTTTTTTATTTGCGTATTTGCACATAGAATCTATACCATTAATAATGATGATTGTTTCGGCGAGATTGCTCAATTTAAACGATAAAGGTGCTAGGTTTGCCTGGGTATATTGGTGATTAGGTACGGTAATAGATCTTTACGATATAGAGCAACTTAGAGTCATAGGATTTGCATATATAACCAGTGTTGCATTTAATATTGCAATTTAGATTATTGTGTTAACATCTCTGAAATCATTGATAAGTGTCCCCGGTAATGGTATAATTATCATGTACATGGTAATTATACCATTACCGGGGTAACACTCATTACCAATTTTATTATTAAAGATGGAGGCTTTTGCAATGTCTTTTAAAATCCCTAATAAACTTAAAACATTTACAATTCAGAAAGATGGGTATTTGTTTAAATTTAAAAAAACAATTAGTTTAATATTTCTACTCTTTTTAAGCGGGATAATATTCCTTTCTATCGGATTTGTTAAAGGGGAGGCTATTGCTTCAAGCCTATCAAGGGCACGCCAATTGGATGCTTGGGTAGTATCAGAAGGCATGATTCTGGGTTGTACACTTATTCCAATCATAATTGGTTTATCGTTAATCATATTAACGATAATATTTTCATCCATATTGTTTATACATTATATAAATAACATTGATAAAAGGTAATTATTACTGAATTTGATTCACTTTTGTGTTAAATTGTGGTACAATATACTTATAATACAAGTAAAGGGGATGGTGATAATGAAAAAAAGGACAAGTATGTTTAAAGTGTTTCTTTTCATGGGTATACTCTCACTACTAGTTCAACCAGTCTTTGTACAGGCAAGTAGTGTACAGGAGAATACGGACCATATTTATATCACAAATGAGGCTGGCAAAGATGTCGAATTTGTTATTGAAGATAATTTGAGTTCTTTATTTGAGCTTGACGAACTAGAAGAGCTTGTTAATGATCATCCAGAAGCAGAGCGTATCACGATTCATAATGTATTTGAAGTTGATGCTGCAGCCTTAAACAGCCAACCCGATAATCAACCCGATATGATAGTTATTATACCTGGCCCAAGAAATATAAGAAAGAAAATTACCCAAACAAACGCAATTATAGGCTCTACTTTTGTAACTTCGGTTGCAAGGGGTGCTACGAAAAAGTTTACATTTGGTAAGACATTTAAGTTCAAATCAAGCGCTTCGGGTGAATTATCGCCATTAGACTTATCTTTAACAGCAGAAGGTGTAAGATCTTATAAAGCTACATATATCTTTACTGGTCCTCCACACGATTCTAAATATAATGCCACGAATTACTATATACGATGGAGAGGAAATAAAGGGACTTATACCGCAGAAGTATTTGATGTAAGGTACCCTAATTCGTGGCGACCTGTTAGAGGAAGTTTCAATGAAGTTGTCAGAGGGTATGACTATTCGGTAAATACTAACAATTAACAAAAAACAGTTATTGATTAAAGGGTTCGCTAATAAAGCGGGCCTTTTATTGTAATGATATTATGAATTGTATAGGTTTTTTTTATAACTTGTCTCCCTCATTCACCTTTCTGGGATATTCTATAATAGATATTTTACAATCCTTGTTTGAGCTCTTTAATTAAAGATTTCTTTACGTCATTAATACACCTTCTTAGTCTAAACCAGTTAATTCATCAGAGGTTTCTGAGTTGCGTTTTTGAATATCCCTAAGTTTATATAACTCAATTAACTTTTCTAGCTCTTTTTGACTTTCAGGGGATAGGTTATTTATTTCCACAAAAATTTTATAAGAAGCTGCATCATTGTCTAGTATATATGGCTTAGGAATATCACTGCGCCCTAGGAGATAATCTATAGAAACGTCAAAGAAATCAGCTATTTTTTCTAGAATCTCAAAACTAGGCTGTGTGCCTTTTGTTTCATATCCAGCGATGGTTGGTCTACCTACCCCTAGAAAATTAGCTAATTCTTCTTGTGTCGTTTTTTTTATATTTCTTAATAGCTTTAATCTTTGTCCAAACTCCATAGATATCCCTCCTATTTTAATTATATATTTAAAAGTAATTATTATAAAGAATAGTGTCAAACAAGAACTATTCAATCGATAATTCGTTGACAATGTTCAATAAATACACTATAATATAATTATAGGCATTTATTTTCAATTTATACATTGCACTTTGGAAAATAAATATTCCAATATACAGGTACATTACCCTTATGGCTGAAAACGGGAAGCGAGCTGGTGGACGGGTTAAACCCATATATAACACCGAAATTAGGAGTGGTAACCTAAATCGCCATGACCCATAAGGAGGATAATGATACTTCCACCTAGTCCTAACTCATCGTATGGAGGGTGGCTCGGATGATGTCGGAGAGTACATGCAAATAGCATGGAACTATGTGTCTGCTAACCATGGACAGCCTGTTATATTGATTATATACAGTTATAAGGATAATAGATGCATTAGATCTAATCAGTAGTATCTAGTTTATCTATTATTCTTATAACGAAAAAAGGATAGCTTAAGAGCTATCTTTTTTATATAAAGATTTATTTTGTGGTATAATATTGTTAAAGGATTAATAGGGAGTGTGATAACTTTGAGGGATATAGATAAAATAATTAAAGAAGTAGACGGTTCTATGTCTATTGAGGGAATGAGTTTAAATCAAGAAGATAAAGATAGGATTAGAGAGTGCTTAATTGAAAAGATAACTTTTGAAGATATGAAAAGAAAAATCATTAAAAAACATACTATAATAGTGTAGGTGCTTTATGGATAATAATTATAGCTATGAGTGGGATAGTAAATATTGCTATTCAAGTTCTGAAGTATTAAAAAATAAATTTAATATTAAGGATAGTAAAAAACTTGAGTTAGCTGAAAGAGAATATACATCACTAGCAATAGCAGAGATAAAAGTAAATCCTATTAGAGGAAATTTTGATTTAAAACATTTACAAGATATACACAGTCATATTTTTAGGGACATTTATGATTGGGCAGGCGAACTAAGAACTGTAAATATCTCAAAGGGAACACATTTTTATAATCATATGTATATAATAGATGGTGCTAAAACTATATTTAATGAACTAAAAAAAGAAGATTATTTAATAGGATTATCAAAAGATAAAATATATGAAAGACTTGGATATTATTTATCTGAAATTAATGTTTTACATCCTTTTAGAGAAGGAAATGGAAGAAGTCAAAGAGTTATAATAGAATATTTAGCACAAGTTGCAGGATATAACATTGATTTCTCTAAAGTATCTAGCATGGAAATGATAAAAGCCTGTATAGATTCTTTTAATTGTAATTATGGCAAAATGACTGAAATATTTGCAAAGATAACAAATCCTATTGATAATAGAGAACAAGAAGAATTTATTAATAAGGTAGCATTAAAAAATAGCCCGATATTAAAAGTTTATGAAAGATATTCTAATAAAGATTTAACGATAGAAAATGAATGGGAAATGGGAAAATAAAGTTAATAGATGTTATAAAAATGAAGGATAGCTATTGTAGCTATCTTTTTTTGTTGTCATCATTTAAGCTATCTTTTTCCCGTAACTTCAGCAATTCTATGTACTTTTTTACTTCCTCTTGGTTTTCAGGGGATAGATTATGTTTTTCTTCAGAGAGTTTATCAGTAGTAGAGGTGATTTCTTTTGATTGCTTAATTGTTTTTCTATCATTAGATAGACCAAGCAAATAATCAAAGCTAATATCAAATAATTTTGCTATTATTATTGCATTTTCTAAAGTTGGCATTTTTCTTCCACTTTCATAATAAGCTATGGTACTTTGTGTTAGATTTAATTTTTTAGCAAGTTCATCTTGTGTTAAACCAGCATTTTCACGAAGCTGTTTTAAACGGTATGGAAACATTAAAATCACCTCATCTTTATTATAGTATTATTCCCATAGGTCACAAACGAATATGACTAATAAAAATAATACTTGATAGTTATGACCTATAGACATACAATAAAATTATAACTACAAGTAATAAATTTGTTGCGAAAAGTGATTAAGTATTATATATAAAAGGAATATAAGTATTTGCACTTTGGAAAATGAATATTCCAATATACAGGTACATTACCCTTATGGCTGCAAAACGGGAAGCGAGCTGGTGGACGGGTTAAACCCATGTATAACACCGAAATTAGGAGTGATAACCTAAATCGCCATGATCCATAAGGGGGATAATGATACTTCCGACTAGTCCTAACTCATCGTATGGAGGGTGGTTCGGATGATGTCGGAGAGTATATGTAAATAGCATGGAACTATGTGTCTGCTAACCATGGACAGCCTGTTATGCTAGATATATAGATGAAAAATAATTTTTTGAAATAATATTGCTAAAACATCTTTTTCAGGATATAATAATTAGAAGAGTTGTAAATATTGTCGCTTACCAGCTGCGACTAATAAATGTCTGGCTCGATAAATATTGTCGCTTACCAGCTGCGACTAATAAATGCCTGGTAGGAAAATCTTTAGCCCCATCCTTATAAGATGGGGCTAAAATTATAAGGGGTAGCTTATGAAGATTGAAAGTGGATATGCTTATCATATTAAAGACGATTTTTTCAAGAATGTCAATGATCATTACTTGATGAATAATAAAGAAAATGGGCACTATAGGCCAACATACTATTGTATGAGAGATAAAAACACTGGTTTACTTTGGATGATTCCTATGAGTTCAAAAGCAGATAAATATCAAGCTATTTATGATAAGCAAGTTGCTAGATATGGAAAATGTTTAACTATTGTGATAGGTAAATATGATGGGAAAAGGGCAGCATTCTTACTTCAGAATATGTTCCCTATAACAGAAAAATATTTAGATCATATTCATACGAAGAAAGGTAATCCTGTCCCGATTCATACAACTATTCAAAAAATTATAAATACAAATATGAAACAATTGCTACACCTTATTAAACTTAATAAAAAAGTTGTTTTTCCTGATGTTAAAAATATAGAAAAAATGATGCTATTAGAATTATACGAAGATGCAATTTCTGCGAAAGATTACGTTGCTGCAACAACTGATAATAAGGATATTGAAAAAAGATAAAAAGAACCTTAAGTTATGAAGGACATACTTAATCGGGGGTGCTAAAATTGCAGAATCAAATCTTAAACATATGCAAATTGGAGAACTTTCTAGATACCTATCAGCTTGATTTTAAAAATACATATAATGAAGTTCTTCAAAAATCTTCAATAAATAATCAGGATAAATGGGATATTGAAATATAGGGATAGCCAGTCAGGCTGTCTTTTTTTATTACAGTTACTCATCTAAATTTAAGCCTTGCTCCTCACTGAATTTTAACATTTTTATATAATCAATTGCCCTTTTTTGATTTTCAGGTGAAAGGCTTAGAATTAAATTAGATAGTTGTAGGCTTCTATAGTAGTTGAGCATATCATCTACTGCTTTTTCACTTTCCTCAGGATTGTAAACTTTTACATTTTCTTGAGGTGCAATATACCCTGCTGCTATCATTAGCTCATTATAATCTATTTTATAGGCTTCACTGATTAAAGACAGCGTTTCAGGGGTAGGTTTAATAGGAGCGTTAGTTCTAGGATCTACGCCCTTTTCTAGAATATTCAAATAGGAATGACTAATACCGATTAAATCAGCTGCTTTCCTAATGCTTAATTTTAGCTCTTTTCTTTTATTTTTCAATAATTTTTGTAACGTATTCATATCAAAACCTCCTAATACTATTGTAAACGATAATTGACACAAAATTAAATATTGTAGGGAAAATATTATAAATTTTAGTACAACAAGTTTGACATAGTGGAAAACATATGTTATTATATGTATATCTAGTATTGCACTTTGGAAAATAAATATTCCAATATACAGGTACATTACCCTTATGGCTGAAAACGGGAAGCGAGCTGGTGGACGGGTTAAACCCATATATAACACCGAAATTAGGAGTGGTAACCTAAATCGCCATGACCCATAAGGGGGATAATGATACTTCCACCTAGTCCTAACTCATCGTATGGAGGGTGGCTCGGATGATGTCGGAGAGTACATGCAAATAGCATGGAGCTATGTGTCTGCTAACCACGGACAGCCTGTTATATTGATTATATACAGTTATAAGGATAATAGATGCATTAGATCTAATCTAGTATCTAGTTTATCTATTATTCTTATAGCGAAAAAAGGATAGCTTAAGAGCTATCCTTTTTATATACATAAAATAACATGGAGGGATTTATAATGTCATAAGTCAGATAATGCTTTATTAAGGATAGCTTTTATAAGCCATCTTTTTATATGAAATAAATAGAAAATTAAAAAGAGCTGATAGGAATTATCTATATCGTTGTTATCATACAAGCTTTTGCAATCATATATTAAATATAGGATTAATATCAAGGGGGGGTTAAAATGATAGAGACAAAAAGAATAAATGAAATAATTATAAATAATCATTTTAATTCAGAAACCGAAGAAGAGATAGCACTAAGTATGTCTACTATAATAGCTAATTTAATAAACAGGGATCTAGAAAACATGGAGAGCAAAGAAAACACAGATGAAATAAAGGCTATGGGCTATATAGAATCTTAAAGGAAGATGTATATGGATAAGGTAGCGATTTATGTAAGACTTAGTAAGGAGGATATGAAAAAAATCATTAAAGGAGATGATAGTGAAAGCATAAAGAATCAAAAGCTTATGTTATCAGAATATGCAGCTTCAAAAGGATGGCAAATATATGATTTTTATGTAGACGAAGATTATTCAGGAGCTGATAGAAACAGGCCATCCTTTGACAGACTGCTCAAAGATGCAGAAAATAGGGAATTTGAGATAGTTCTTTGTAAAACTCAAAATAGATTTGCAAGAGATCTTGAAGCAGTTGAAAAGATCATACATGGAAAATTTTTAGAATGGGGAATTAGATTTGTAACTTTAATTGATGGTGCAGATACCGCAGATGAAAGTAATAAAAAATCAAGACAGATTCATGGTATGGTAGATGAATGGTATCTTGAAGATCTTTCTAAAAATATTAGAACGGTATTTAGATCGAAGATGGAAGATGGTCAGTATTTAGGGGCGTTTCCTCCTTATGGATATATGAAGGATCCAAATAACAAGCATAAACTAATAATAGACGAGGAGGCTGCACAAGTAGTAAGAAAGATTTATAATTTATATTTAAAAGGCTATGGAACTCATAAAATAGCAAAAATATTAACTGAGGAAGGAATAGTCAAGCCTGCAATATACATGCGACAAAGTCATGCAAAAAATTTTAATATACCTAATATGAGTGAATATGGGTTATGGGGACATACTACAATAAGGCGGATTTTGCGTAACCCTGTATATATAGGGACTCTTGTACAGGGAAAGGAAACGACAATATCGTATAAAAACAAGAAAAGAATATATTTAGATGAAGATGATTGGGTAAAGGTAGAGAATACCCACGAACCTATAATTAGCGAAAAGGATTTTTATGAAGTACAAAGATTGATTGATTCAAAAAGAAGGAATGTGAAAAAGAAAGGTAAAGCTCATATATTCGCAACTAAGGTTCGATGTTTGCATTGTGGTGGTGCTATGATCAGAAGCACTACTAGGAGCAGAAAAAGCGAAGATTTAACATATGTATATTTGAAATGTAAGAACAATGCAAAAGGTGGAGATTTGATTTGTAAGTATAGAAATAGAATTAGCTATACTGAATTGTATAATTATATAGAATCAGAATTTATAAGACTCATAGGGATATACAAAAACAATCCTAAAGCTTCTGAAGCAACTTCTAGACAGATAAAGAGAATAGATTATGCTGAAGAAAGAAGAAAATTAGTAAGTGCTTTGAAGGTTATTGAAGGAGATATAAAGGAGAGAGAAAAGATACTTACTAATTTATATATAGATAAAGCTAAAGGGATAGTTTCGGAGAAAGATTATCGGACTATCTCTTTTACGTTGCAAGAAGAAAGGGAACAATTAGAATTAAGGGAAAAAGATATTAAGAAAAAACTAGATGAGCTGAAAAGGCTAGAAAGCGAAAAGGTTAATATAGAAAAAGTAATTGAATCTTATTTAAAATATCACAAGTTAACCCATGAAATAGTTAATGAAACCATAGATTATATTGAAATAGGTTCCAAAGAGGATGGACAAAATAGAATTATTAATGTATATTGGAAACTATAAAGGATAATAAGTTTTTGGTTTATTGAACATGGTACCTTTGTGGCGGGAGTGGCTGCAGGCAATGGATATGGTTCAAGGGGAGAATATGCAGGTGTAGCCCCTGATGCAGAAATAATATCTATAAAGGTAATGGATAATAAGGGGCAAGGTAATACCTCCGATATATTGGCAGGAATGCAATGGGTAGTAGATAATCATAAAGAATTTAATATTAGAGTTATGTCTTTATCGCTAGGTTCTGAGACATCATCGATTGTAAAAAACGATCCTCTTGCGGTGGCGGTAGGAGAAGTATGGAAAAGGGGTATTGTGGTAGTGGCTGCTGCCGGTAATTCTGGCCCTAGACAAGGTACTATCACTACACCAGGCGTTAATGCTTCTATTATTACTGTAGGAGCTGTAGATGATAAAAGGACAACAGATATATCTGATGATGAAATTGCGGAATTTTCAAGTAGAGGACCAGCATTAGGAGGTATAGTAAAACCAGATGTGGTGGCACCGGGGGTGGATGTAGTATCATTAAATACCGATAAGAATTATAAATCTGGACAGATACCCTCAGTTTTGAAGAAGAAATATATAACTTTATCTGGGACATCAGTATCTACGCCAATAGTATCTGGATTAGCTGTATTAATGCTTGAAAAAAATCCAGATTATACTCCTAACCAGATTAAGAAGCTGTTCATGGAGAATTGCCACAGCATATCAAATGACAAATACGCCGAAGGCAGCGGGATTGTGGATATAGGAACAATATTTAAAATATAATATAAAAATAAAAAGGAGTGCCATGCTCCTTTTTATTTTTATCTACTTAGTTGGTATATGGCATTTATGCATTTTTTTATTTCACTTTTAGTAGTAAATGGGCCAATGCTAAATCGTACAGTTCCTTGTTTTAAAGTACCAATGGTATCGTGAGCTAAAGGTGCACAGTGAAGCCCTCCTCTAGTCGCTATATTATATCGTTCATCCAGGAGATTAGCCATTTCTGATGAGTCTTTTTCATCTATATTGATGGATACAACTCCCGCCCTCCTATTTATATCCTTTGGACCATAAATAGTTACTCCCTGTATGGTGGCTAAACCATCCAAAAACATTTGAAGAAACATTCTTTCATGAATTAAAATATCTTTTTGCCCCTTGGTTAATATATAATCTATACCCGCACCTAACCCTGCTATGCCTGGTGTATTTATAGTACCAGACTCATATCTATCTGGCATGAATATAGGTTGAATGAGACTCTCCGATTGGCTACCTGTACCTCCTTGACGAAGGGGATCTAAAGAGAGACCATCTCTTATATAAAGTCCACCAGTCCCTTGGGGGCCTAAAAGTGATTTATGTCCTGGAAATGCCAGCATATCTATAGGCAGTCTTGCTAGATCTATGGGCAGCAAACCTGCTGTTTGGGCAGCATCTACCAAAAAAGATATACCGTACTCCTTTGCTATGGTGCCTATATGCTCTATTGGCATTATAGTTCCGGTAACATTTGAGGCATGGGTAGATATTATGAGACGAGTATTTGACTTTATAGCCTTCTTTATATCTTCAGGGTCTATAATACCTTCTTGATTCGCCTTAACAAATGTAATCTTAACTCCCGCCTTTTCCAACTCTTTAAGGGGGCGTACTACCGAATTATGCTCCATAGATGTAGTGATAACATGATCTCCTTCTTTTAGTGTGCCTTTTATGGCAAGGTTTAAGCTATCAGTGGCATTACAGGTAAAAATTATTTGAAAAGGGTCTGATACATTGAATAATTTACCTAGATTTTCCCTAGTATAAAGAACGATATTTCCTGCTTCTATAGCCATTTTATGACCTGATCTGCCTGGGTTGGCTCCATATTTTTTCATACATTTGTCTACAGCTTTGTATACACCATGGGGTTTTGGCCATGATGTAGCAGCGTTATCCATATATATCATAATATATTGACTCCTTATGCGATAAAATTAATTATAACACCTTATGTTATTTACTTTTAGTTAAAACTATATTATGGTATATTATATGCGTGGAGGGAAAGGAAAGATAATATAATGTTAAATAGCAGGGAAAATATAGATAAGATAATTGAAGAATTGGAGAAGTACTATTACGATGCTAGGCCTGGGCTTAATTTTAGTAATCCGTTTGAGCTTCTTGTTGCTACTATATTATCTGCCCAGTGTACGGATAAACAGGTAAATAAGGTAACACCCAACTTATTTAAAAAATACAGGGATGCCCATGGTTTTGCAAATGCGGATGAAAAGGAATTGGGAAAAGATATATATAGCTGTGGCTTTTATAAAAATAAGAGTAAGAACATAATAAATGCCAGTCGTATGATAATAGAGCAATATGATGGGGAGGTACCAAGCAATATAGAAGATCTCCAGAAATTACCGGGGGTAGGCAGGAAGACTGCGAATGTAGTAGCCAGCAACGCCTTTGGAGTAGATGCCATTGCAGTAGATACACATGTATTTCGTGTGTCAAATAGATTAGGACTAGCAGATGCAAAGAATGTAGAGGATACGGAGAGGCAGCTCATGGAAAACATACCAAAGAAAAAATGGTCTAGGGCTCATCACTGGATAATACACCATGGCAGGCAAATATGTACAGCTCGAAATCCAAAATGTAGTGAATGTTTTTTAAAGGAGTACTGTTTATATTATAAAAATTTAGAGTAGGAGAGTTCTTTATGGAGGTTTATGCATTAGTAGGCCCTAGCGGTACAGGAAAGAGTTATAGGGCTATTTCCTTTGCAAATGAAATGGGCATTTTATACATAATAGATGATGGCTTGCTTATAAAGGATAATAGGATATTGGCGGGAGTTTCGGCTAAAAAGGAGCCTACAAAGCTGGCTGCTGTGCGTAGGGCATTGTTTATTGATTCAGATCATGCACAGCAGGTAAGTCAGGCAATAGAGATGGAAAATCCTCCGTCTATATTGGTACTAGGTACTTCTGTAAATATGATAAATAAGATTGTTGCGGCACTTAATCTGCCCAAAGTAAGTCATATTATATCTATATATGATATAGCATCTAAAAAGGAGATTGCATTGGCTAAACAGCAGCGAAACGAGGAAGGCAAGCATATAATACCTGTGCCTACATTTGAAGTGCGCAAGGATTTTTCCGGATATTTTATAGATGCTCTTAATATGTTTAAAATAAGCCCAAAGGGCAGGATGCTCCAATCTATAGAAAAAACCGTAGTAAGGCCTACTTTTAGCTATATGGGCAAATTTTATATATCCAATTCTGCTATACAATCCCTTATTATCTATAGTACAAAAAATATAGAAGGGGTATCTAGGGTATTAAAGGTATCTGTTATAAGTCAGGAAGATGGGGTTGTAATAAATATAGACGTTGAGGTCTACTATAATATGAAAATAATTGACATCTTAAAGGAGATACAAAGACGGGTAGAAGAGAATATATCATGGACTACCGGTTTGAATATAATAAGTATAAATGTAAATGCAAAGGGTATTGTAATACCTGAGCATATATAGGAGAAAAAAGAATATTGAGTTTTTATTAGACTTTGGGAAGACAGATAAAAGCTTAAAATATAAGGTGGTTGGGGTACAATAATATAGATAGGGAAGAGATGATTATAAATGAAAATAATAGCTATAGGCGATGGTCTAATTATAAAAAGCATAAAAGATTTTGACCCCGTACATACCTTTGAATGTGGGCAGTGTTTTAGATGGAACAGGGAAGGGGAAGGCTATGTTGGCATAGTAGGTAATAAGGTTATAAAGGTAGTTGCAGAGGATGAAGATATATTATTGTATAATGCTACAATGGAAGATTATAATATATTATGGAAGAAATATTTTGATTTGGACAGGGATTATGGTGACATAAAAAGGGTTCTTTCCAATGACCCCATATTGGCAAAAGCCATTACCTATGGTTGGGGCATAAGGATACTTAATCAAGATCCTTGGGAAACCCTTATTTCGTTTATAATATCCGCAAATAATGGGATATCAAGGATAAAAGGCATAATAGAAAATATTTGCAAGCTTTATGGAGATAGGATTGAATGGAAAGGTAGAACATATTATACATTTCCTAAACCTGATACTTTAGCTAATGCGAAGATAGAGGATTTGCGAGGATGTAGTTGTGGGTATAGGGCAGAATACATAAAGGCTACCTCACAGATGGTAGCAGATGGTACAATCGATTTGCATGGGATAAGCAATATGCCATATGAGAGGGCCCATAAAGAACTGCTAAGATGTATTGGAGTAGGGCCTAAGGTAGCAGATTGTATATTGCTTTTTTCTATGGAAAAGGGAGAGGCTTTCCCAGTGGATGTATGGGTAAGGAGAGTAATGGAATATTTTTATCTAAAAGATGGTGCTACTCCTAAGAAAATAAAAGCATTTTCTGCAGAAAAGTTTGGTGAATTAGCGGGTTATGCACAACAATATCTTTTTTATTATGCTAGGGAGAAAAAAATAGGGGTATAAAATTTTATTTCTCTTTTATCTTGACACTGTGGTGCCCATCTGATACACTAATTTTTAATATTTTAAACACTAATATCTCTATATTCTTGGGGAATTAAGGGATATTTTAATACCGTGTATATATAATATTTTAAACAAATTATTAGAAAGGGCGTGGTTACTATTATTGATAAATTCGCAAAGGAAGGGCTAACATTTGATGATGTTTTGCTTGTGCCTCAAAGATCAGAAGTACTTCCAAAGGATGTAGATCTATCTACAAACCTTACTAAGAAAATAAGACTTAACGTTCCAATTATTAGTGCTGCAATGGATACAGTCACTGAAGCAAGGTTAGCAATTGCCATAGCGCGGGAAGGTGGCATTGGAATAATCCATAAAAACATGTCAATACAGGAGCAGGCAGAACAGGTTGATAAGGTAAAAAGGTCAGAACATGGAGTAATAGTAGATCCATTCTTCCTATCACCTGATCATTTAATATCAGATGCTGTGGCATTGATGTCTAAATACAGGATATCAGGAGTACCAATCACAGAAAATGGTAAATTGGTTGGTATCATAACAAATAGAGATATAAGATTTGAAACAGATTTTACCAGAAAGATAAAGGAGGTTATGACCTCTAAAAATCTTATTACTGCACCTGAGGGTACTACGTTAGAGGAAGCCCAGGAAACGCTTAAAAAATATAAAATAGAAAAGTTGCCCATTGTAGATGGACAAGGTATGCTAAAGGGTCTTATAACCATAAAGGATATAGAAAAGACCATCAGATATCCAAATTCTGCCAAGGATGAAAATGGACGATTATTGGTAGGAGCAGGTGTAGGTGTAACTCACGATACCATGGAGAGGGTTGAAGCCTTGGTAAATGCAAAGGTAGATGTTATAGCAGTAGACACTGCCCATGGTCATTCAGTAGGAGTTTTGCATACTGTAGAAAAGATAAAAAACAAATATCCAGATTTGCAGATAATAGCCGGGAATGTAGCTACACCTGAAGCCACAAGAGATCTTATAAAAGCCGGTGCTGACTGCATAAAAGTAGGAATAGGTCCAGGATCCATTTGTACTACTAGAGTGGTAGCAGGTATAGGCGTACCTCAGATGACTGCCGTATATGAATGTGCTCAGGAAGCTGATAAATATGATATACCCATAATTGCAGATGGGGGGATAAAATATTCTGGTGATATACCAAAGGCTATAGGCGCAGGAGCCAGCGTTATAATGATAGGTAGCTTGCTTGCCGGTACTGAAGAGAGTCCAGGCGAGATTGAGATCTATCAAGGTAGAAGCTTTAAGGTCTATAGAGGTATGGGATCCATGGCAGCTATGGCTCAAGGAAGTAAGGATAGATATTTCCAGGAGGATGCTAAAAAGCTGGTACCTGAAGGCGTTGAGGGTAGAGTACCCTACAAAGGACCAGTATCGGAAACTATATTCCAGCTTGTAGGAGGCTTAAGGGCTGGTATGGGGTATTGTGGTGCTCCAGATATAGAACATCTACGTAAAAATGCCCAGTTTATACGTATTACCAATGCGGGACTTAATGAGAGCCATCCACATGATATATATATTACAAAAGAGGCACCCAATTACAGCGTAAGGGGGTAGTCTATCTTAAATTTAAAATTAGAAGCTGTGCGTATTTTTGTGCAGCTTCTAATTTTTATTGATGTAGCTTTTTATATCCATTATAATATAAGTATGTATTGATAATACGTCAAAGTATAAATTTATGCTATTATATACATTGAGGAATTATTAGAAACCGTAGTGGATATAATGCTTAAGGAAGTATACGATTGTGCCATAAGAGTTTATCAAGGAGGTTTAATATGAAGCAAGAAGTTATTCTAGTATTGGATTTTGGTGGTCAATACAGTGAATTGATCGCCAGAAGGGTAAGGGAAGAACAGGTCTATTGTGAAATACTGCCATATGATACAGCTTTGGAAGTTATAAAGGGCAAAAATCCAAAAGGCATAATACTTACAGGCGGCCCATCAAGCGTTGCCAATCCGGATTCTCCAAAATGTGGCATGGAGATATTTGAATTAGGTGTGCCTGTCTTAGGAATTTGCTATGGTGCACAGCTCATTGCACATCTATTTGGTGGACAAGTAGAGAAGGCTCCTCAGCGGGAATATGGTAAGTGCATGGTAGAGTGGGATGTAAATGCAAAACTGTTTGAAGGCTTAGATGATAAAAGTGTATGTTGGATGAGTCATACCGATTATATAAAAACATTGCCTAGTGGTTTTAATAATACTGCCCATACTGAAAAATGCCCTGTTGCAGCTTTTGAAGATAGCAATAGAGGCATATATGCAGTTCAATTTCATCCTGAGGTTACCCATACGGAATTGGGTCAAAAAGTGATTAGAAACTTTATATTTAATATATGCAAATGTTCAGGGGATTGGACTACACAAAATTTTGTGGATCGATCAATAGATGAGATAAAAAGTCAGGTAGGAGATGGGAAGGTACTTTGTGCCTTGTCTGGTGGTGTTGATAGTTCTGTAGCAGCAGTGATGGTGCATAAGGCAGTAGGTGATCAGCTTACATGCATATTTGTGGATCACGGTCTTTTGCGTAAGGACGAAGCGGATCAGGTAGAACGGGTATTTAAGGATAAGTTTCATTTAAATCTTATCCGGGTAGATGCCCAGGATAGATTCCTGGATCGGTTAAAAGGTGTGACTGATCCTGAAACCAAACGTAAGATTATAGGTGAAGAATTTATAAGGGTATTTGAAGAAGAGGCTAAAAAGCTTGGTAAAGTAGACTTTTTGGTGCAGGGTACCATATATCCCGATGTTATAGAGAGTGGTACCGGCAGATCAGCCACCATAAAGAGCCATCACAATGTTGGTGGACTCCCGGAAAATGTCGATTTTAGAGAGATAATAGAGCCTTTGAGAAATCTATTTAAGGATGAAGTAAGGCGTGTAGGCGAGCAGATGGGTATTCCCCAGGAAATAGTATGGCGTCAGCCCTTCCCTGGTCCTGGTCTGGCAGTGCGTGTAATAGGGGATATTACTAGGGAAAAGCTAGATATATTAAGGGAAGCCGATGCTATTTTTAGAGAAGAGATAGCAAATGCCCATTTAGATAGGGAGATCTGGCAGTATTTTGCCGTACTGACTGGTATGCGCAGTGTAGGCGTTATGGGAGATGAGAGGACATATGATTATACAATAGCTCTAAGGGCGGTTAACAGTATAGATGGTATGACTGCCGATTGGGCAAAGATCCCCCATGATGTATTGCAAACCGTATCAAATCGGATAGTAAATGAAGTCAATCATGTAAATAGGGTAGTATATGATATCACCAGCAAACCACCGGCTACTATTGAGTGGGAATAGTTAAAACAAAAGAAGAAAGCCTATAAAATCAAGGCTTACAGGCTTTTGAAATCGTCAACTGGAACGAAATTGGGTAAAAAAGTTTTTTAGAATAATAGAGATAATAGTATCAAGTGGCTTACAAATAGAGACACCATAGAAATCTGGAGAGGATTCTATGGTGTTTTTGTATGCATTATAAGTGGTCGAAATCGATCAGTTTAAAAGAAATCATATTTAACCTTGTCGAATCAAACACGGTTAGTATTTATATATTAAACCTATCGAAATCGATGGGTTTAAATTTCAAGTTATAATTTTATAATATAAGACTTATTTTATAAATCTAGATTTTTTAGGATAAGATAATTTCCAATCCTCAAACTCCTCATCAGAAATCTCACCATTATAATGCTTTCTTCTCATCTCATCCCATTCTAGGAGAAAATCATTAAAATCCATGTCATGGGAAATAAGTCCTCTTGTAGAATCTTCAACTAAAGGCCTTATCTTTAATATATCTTCAAAATCAAAAAGTATTTGCATAAATTGAAAATTAGAAATAGGGCTATAATCAATCAAGGCAGATACATCACAGTCTAGGGCATCAGCAATTTTTATAAGCTGATCTTTGTTGGGAGATCTGTAGCCTAGTTCATAATTTCTTATGGCTGAATCAGTAAGATCTGATTTTATAGCTAATTCTTTTTGTGTAAATCTTCTTAGTAATCTTAGTTTTTTTAACTTTTCACTAGAAATCATATGGAGCTCCTTTCCCTATATTAACATCTATTTTATCATAGTATATCACTAATAGCAACAGAAGTGAACTATTAAAAAATAAAACAAATAGGAAGAAATAAAGCAGTAAAAATATAAATATTTTAAAATGGCACTTGACAACACGAAAATGTGCTGATATTGATATAATCAAATAGCACATAAATGTGTTGTTAAAATTGTAAGGAAACCAAATTGATGCTCATCATTTATTTTTGATGGGAAGCTTACAAATAAAAAATATAAGGAGGAGCAAATGGAAAAGATTTTTATGACAGCAAAAGAAGTACAAGAATTTTTAGAAGTAAGCAGGACCACAGCCTATCAGTTAATAAATGAAATGAATCAAGAATTAATTGAATTAGGTTATAGGGTTCAAAGAGGAAAAATTAATCGCCAGTATTTCCTAGAAAAGTATTGTTACCCAGGCGGAAAGGAGGCTTAAAATGGGTGCCTATAGAGATGAAAGTGGGAATGGTACTTGGTTTACAAAGTTTACCTATACCAATTGGCGAGGAGAGAAAATTAATAAGAAGAAGAGAGGATTTAAAACTAAAAAAGAGGCCCTAAAGTGGGAAGAGAATTTTTTAAGAGAACAGGCTGGAAACCTGGATATGACTTTCAAAGAGTTTTTCAAACAGTATGAAAAAGATGTAAGACCTAGATTAAGAGAAAATACTTGGAGAACTAAAGAACAGATAATAGTCACAAAGGTTATTCCATATTTAGGTGACATCAAAGTTAATGAAATCTCCAAAAATTCAATAGTAAAATGGCAGAATGAACTAATGAAGGAGGTAGACTCTAAAGGTGAAAAATATTCTCAGACATATTTAAGGACAATCCATGCTCAATTAAGCAGCGTTCTAAACCATGCCTGTAAATATTATAATCTTCAAACTAATGTAGCAAGAGATGTTGGGACTATGGGAGAAAAAGAGGCATCAGAAATGCTATTTTGGACAGAAGAAGAATATGGGAAATTTATAGAAACGGTTAAGGATAAGCCTATATCTTACTATACTTTTGAAATCCTTTATTGGTGTGGCTTAAGGACTGGTGAACTATTAGCTTTGACTAAGGAAAAGTTTAATTTTACAAATAATACAATCAGAATAAACCAGTCACTTCAAAGGATAGATAGGGAAAATATTATAACCGAGCCTAAGACCAAGAAAAGCATAAGAACGGTGGTTATGCCAGATTTTTTAGCAGAGGGAATGGAAAATTATATGGCTGGCATATACAAGTTAAAGGATAATCAATTACTTTTTCCTATTACCAAGGCCTATCTACACCATGAAATGACAAGGGGAAGTGAAAAGGCTGGTGTTAAGAGAATAAGGGTTCATGATTTAAGGCATTCCCATGTTTCTTTGTTAATAGAACTAGGCTATTCAGCTATAGCCATAGCAGACAGACTAGGACATGAATCAATTGATATAACCTACAGATATGCCCACCTATTTCCCAGTAAACAAAATGAAATGGCCATATCACTCTCTAATATGAGAAAGACCAACTTAGAAGAAGAGTGGGAAAAACTTTTGGAGGATGAAGATGAATAAAAACCCTAAGAAACCATGCATAAGAAAAAGAAATAAAATTATATCCTTTAGAGCAACTGAAGAGGAAGCTAATCTTTTAGATGAGAAAGTAAGAATAAGTGGCTTAACTAAGCAAGCTTATATCATTTCAGCTTTATTGTCTTCTACTGTGACTATTAAGGCTGATTATAGGTTAGAGGATAAGTTTTCCTTGGAAGTATTTAGGTTAGCCAAGCTTATAAAGAAATATGGAAGATTGGAAGATGAGGATCAAGAAATATTAAAATTCTTGATAGAAATTTATTATGAGATCAAAAAAGAAAAAAGCCTTTAGCACGAGGCCAAAGGCAACACTCCTGTTGGAATGTATTCTAAGCAAATCCATTTTATCACAGGAGTCTAACAAATACCAGACCAGGAGGGAAAAATGGAAAAGAAATATAAATATTTACCAGAAGAAATGAAGGTTTTAAAAAGATTTGTTGGTTGGAGAAGAGAAGATTTAGAGGAAAAGGTAGCCAAGCTACCTTTTTCTTTACTAGATGGCCAAGCTAACAATTGGAATAAGTCAGATAAGTGGGTAACTTTTGAGGATGCCAAAGATAAAAATTCCCCATTGGGTTTTGTCCTTGTGGAGGAAGATAAAATGGTATGTATAGATTTAGATAAGGCAATTATAGATGACAAACTAAGTCTTATGGCAAAAGAAATAATAGAAGATTTTTCAGGGACCTATATGGAGGTATCACAGTCAGGAGGGGGTATCCATATCTTTGCCAGGGGAAGCTTAGAAAATAATCTAAACCTATCATCTAAAGGGATAGAAATCTACAAAAATAATAGATATATAGCCTTAACAGGAGATGTAGGAGATAGTAAGTTCTTTCCTATTAGCAACAAGCTTTTAGATAAAGACTTAGAAATAGAAAGACTATATGAGAAATGGACACAGGAAAAACCATCCACCATTAAGCAGCTTAAGGAATATAGACAGAAGGCCACCAATCAAGTCTATAGCATGGATAACTTATCCTTAGATGAGATTCTAGATACTATGGAAAGAACTAATGATAAAGCTAGTAGGCTTATTTCCGGTGCAAGTTTAACAGGTGACCATAGTAGAGATGATTTTATTTTTCTAGTCCTTGCTAGAAACTATACAGGAGGAGACCCTGACTTAATGAAGAAATTGTTTTTAATGACTCCCTTAAATCGCTTAGGAAGTGGTCAAAAGAGAAGAGATGATAGAAAGTATATGGACTACCTAGAAAAGACCATAGACAAGGTTTTAAGGCTTGGTAATTTTAAAAGCTTTGATTGGTCTAATCATTTAGCTTATAAGGAAAGGATGAAGGCCTATGAAAGATTTTAAGCTAGAATTTCAAGAAATAGACCAGTCATATTCTCACATGAACCTACAGAAAACCCTTAAGGGCAATGTAAAACAATCTGTAGGTAATCTAGTAACAGTTCTTTTAAATCCAAAATATTCTAAGGCTAAAAAGCTATATGAAGGTCAGATCTTCTATGATAAATTTACCAATGAAATTAAGATTCAAGGGAAAATCATAGGAGAAAAAGGGATAAGACCAAACCAAATAAGGCTCTGGGATGACTCTTTAAATAACAGACTTGGCCTAGAAATCGAAAAGCACTATGACTTAAACTATAATGCTAATAAAATGTGGGAAGCTATTAGATTTGTGGCCAACCAGTATGAAGTAAGTCCACCTAAACAGTACTTAGAAAGGCTTAATTGGGATGGAGATGAAGGAGCAATAAGAAAACTTCTACCTACTTATCTAGGAGCAGAAGATACAGACCTTAATGCCTGGATTATGGAACATATGGTAGTAGGATTAATAAAAAGGATAATGGAGCCAGGTTCAAAATTTGATGAAATGATGGTCTTAGTTGGTGGTCAAGGTATAGGAAAATCTACCTTTGCTAGATACTTGGCCATTGAAGAAGATTGGTTTTGCACCATAGAAAATATTCAGGGAAAGGATGCAGTAATGAATCTAATGGGAAAGACAGTAGTAGAAATAGAAGAATTTGTAGCCTTAAGAAATGCTAAATCAGCTAATGAAGCTAAGTCTTTTTTATCTAAGCTAAGTGATAGGATTAGAATTCCTTACGAGAAATTTTCAACTGATGTACCTAGAACTTGTATCCTAATAGGAACCTTAAATGAAAGAACCTTTCTCAATGACCATACAGGTGAAAGAAGGTATCTGCCTATAGAATGTTTTAAGGATAAGAGAATAAAAGCCATCTATCCAGACAAGAACTATCTAGAAAACCTATCAGAAAAAGAATACCTAGCTTCTATTAAAGAAGATTTTAATCAGGCTCTTGCCTATGGCTATAAGCTTTATAAGGAGAAGAAACATTCTTGGACCCTGCCTAAAGAATTATTAGCAGATCTTTATAGGGAGCAGGAGAAGTTTAAATATTTGAATCCAGATGTAGAAGATATTAGATACTTTTTAGAGGAATATAAGCCTAGAAGCCAAGAACCAAATATAACTTGTTTCAAGGAATTAGTTATGCAAGGCTACCAGATAAAATCAAAGTCATTTTCTGAAATAATGGATAACTATTAGAAAGAGGCTAGGAGAAATCTGAAAGCTGACAATATCAAGGCTTACAGGATATTAGTTTTTATAATTTGCTTTATTTGAGGACTTTTGAAATCCCAGGTTACAGTTACAAGTCTTTCTGTGCCTATTTTTTAAAAAAAATAAAGAAGTCCAAAAGTGCTAAAAAATTAAAAACTTTAGTAGCAAGCACAGTAGCTGTACGGACAGCTACGGGAAAATTATAAAAGTGGGTCCTGTTGGGCCTACTTTTATATAGAAAATTTTCTGCTTGTTCTTATCAGAATGATTTAGGGGTTCCCCCTAAGACCCTAGTTAAAAATATGAAAGAAAGGAAGATGAACATGACCAATAGATATAGAAATGAAAGAATAGAAATTAAATTAACTAAGGAAGAAAAGGAACTTTTTAAGAAAAAATTAGAACTTTCCAAGTCAAAATCCATGGCACATTTTATAAGGAAATGTGTCCTGGAGGCTCCTATATTTGTAATAGATATGAATGAGTTTAGGAAGATGCAAACCCTTCTTGGGAGAAATGTAAATAACCTTAACCAGATAGCTAAAAGAGTAAATACAACAGGAGTAATTTATAGGGAGGATATAGAAGATCTTAAAAGAGAGAATGATGAAATATCGAGGGAGATATTGAGAATACAGAATATCTTGGTGAGGAAGTATATTTAATACTACTTACAGGTGTAATTAGACCCCAAGTCTGTTATAATTATAATAATGAGTAAATTTACAGAAGGGGACAAGGATATGGAAGATTTTGGACAGGTAGTTTTCAAAATTGATCAGGTCTTAGCAGAAAAAAAGATTAGTAAAAACAAGCTAGAGAAAGAAGCCAAACTTCAAAGAACCCAGCTTAATTCTTATTGTAATAATAAGGTCAGGAGAATAGATTTACAAACCCTGGCTAAGATTTGTTATGTCTTAGATTGTGAGATAGAGGATATTATGGAGTATGAGAGGTAGGTAGAAATGAATAGGTTTGAAATTATTAACAGGATTGGAAATGAATATCATATCGGTAATACTGAATCTGGAGAATTTAGTTATGTGCGGGCATTAAGTACTGTAGGAAAAGATATAAGAGATTATCAAAAAGGAGATACAGGGACTAATCATCAGTTTCTAGATCTACGATTTGAAAATGATAGGCTTGTAATTTTAATTGAGTGTAAAAATAATTTTAATCGTTGGAAGAAAGAAGTTATACATAAGCAACTTCAGGACTATGTCCGTTATGAAAAAGCTTATTCAGATAAAAAAATAGTTGCGATCCTAGCAGAAACAGATGGAGAAGAAATCTGGGTATGGCATGGACAGTCCGTAATTATTGATGAAGAGCATAGAAAAAAAGATGAACGAGTTCTAAAAACTTTTTCTGAGTATGAAGATTTAGTTTTTGGAAAAGTGAACGATAAAATTAAAGTTGTAGATTCGATTAAAGTTCTAAATGAAATGCTCCATTCAGATGGGGTCAACGAGAAGCTAAGAAGTCAATTTGTAGGTACTTGTCTTTTAGCTTTAAAAAATGGTTTGAGTTACGAAAAAGTCAAAGAAACATTAGATCCTGATACAGGGAAAACACTTACCCCAGAAAAGGTAGTTTTAAAAGATATTAAAAATATTTTATCTGGATTATTATCAAAAAACCAAGGAGTTGATGCTTTAAATAAAGCTAGCAAGTTAGGGATTTTAAGTAATAAAGTACTTGATGATCAGGATATAACAAGCCTAACTTATGACGAACTGAAAGCTATTTTAGTTTATATAGATATTAATATAATTCCATTCATTAATGATACAAACACGGCAGGACAAGATTTATTAAATCTGTTCTTTACAACATTTAATAAATATGTAGGTAAGTCAGATAAAAACCAAGCTTTTACACCAGATCATATTTGTGATTTTATGAGTAAAGCAATTGGAGTTAATAAAAACTCAAGAATTTTGGATCCATGCTCTGGTAGTGGTGCGTTCCTGGTTCGAGCAATGACAGATGCTATGGATGACTGTGAAACTGAAGAAGAACGTGAAGAAGTGAAAAGGAATCAGATATTCGGCATTGAGTACGAAGATGGAGCGTTTGGACTTTCTTCAACAAATATGCTAATTCATGGGGATGGAAATTCTAATGTTATTCAGGCTTCGATGTTTGAACGAGCAGAATGGATAAAAGATAAAAATGTAAATGTTGTTTTGATGAATCCCCCTTACAATGCAACAAGAAAGTTTTGTGATCCTGATTATGTAGATCAGTGGGGAAAAAATGTAAAAGAAGATCCTTCAAAAGGATTTCATTTTGTAGAATGGATTGCACGTCATGTTCCAAGTATGACTAAGATTGCAGTATTACTCCCAATGCAAGCAGCTATTGGTAATAGTGCTGAGGTGAAAAAATTTAAAAAGAAGATGCTAGATAATTATACTTTGGATGCTGTTTTTTCATTGCCTAATGAAATGTTTTATCCGGGTGCAGCTGCAATAGCTTGTTGTATGATTTTTGATTTATCACAAAAACACGAGAGATCAAATAAAGATACTTTTTTTGGCTACTTTAAGGATGATACTTTTATTAAAAGAAAAGGATTAGGGAGAGTTGAAACAACCGATGCTGAAGGCAATAGCCTATGGTCAAAAACTAAGGAAGAGTGGTTGGATCTTTACAAAAACAAAAAAGTTGTTCCTGGCCTCTCAGTAATGAAAAAAGTCACCTGGAAGGATGAATGGCTAGCAGAAGCATATATGGAAACAGATTACTCAACATTAGAAAGCAAGGATTTTCAAAAAGTATTAAATGATTATTTATCTTATTTAATTAAAGAGGGTTATGTAAATGGAAATTAATTTTAATAACTGGAAAACATTTAAGTTTACTGATGTCTTTAGAATAGAAAAAGGATTTTACAACAAAAAGCCCGAAGAATCTGGCATAGGAACAATACCTTTTTTAGGAGCTACAGATAAAAATAATGGAATAACTGCATACTATACCCTGGAAGAAATCGAATCATCTTCAAAGACAGGTAAAGAGCCAAATGATACATTAAATAAAAAATTATTTCCAGGAAAAGCTGTGTGTGTAACAAATAATGGGTCTGTGGGGTTTGCTTACTATCAGGAAAATCAATTCACATGTAGTCATGATGTGAATCCACTTTACAGATTGGATGGTGAGTTTAATTATTTAACTGGATTATTTGTTGCTACTGTCATAATGAAAGATAGGTATAGATGGGGTTATGGAAGAAAATGGAGACCTGAAAGGATGATTAACTCCAAACTTAAGTTACCTTCTACTGAAGATGGCAGACCTGATTGGCAATGGATGGAAGATTTTATAAAACATTTGAATTATAAGCCAATTACTACTAAAAATTCAATTAATTCAGATGACTTTTCTACGGAAAAATGGGAAGAGTTTTATTTACATGAATTATTTAAGACATCTATGGGCAATGGGATTGATGCTATAGCTACTACCTCAGACAATCCAAAATATAATTATGTTTCTAGGGATAGTAATGGTAATGGTGTTGTTGGCTTTGTCGATGAAGTTGAGGGTCAGGAACCATTTCCTGCAGGTTCGATGTCACTTGCATTAGGTGGTAGTTTTTTGGGTTCATGTTTTATACAGAAAGAGCCTTTTTATACTGCACAAAATGTAGGTATTTTACAAGAAAAAGAACCAATGTCGATATATAGTAAATTGTTCATCGCAACATTAATTAGAAATGAGTGTAAAATAAAATATCAAGCTTTTGGAAGAGAGCTTAATTCTCACTTTAGAAAAGACTTTACTATTAAATTGCCAGTTCTTATGGAGAATGGAGCCCCTATGATTGATAAAACATCTAAATTTTCAAAAAAAGGGTTTATCCCAAATTGGAAATGGATTGATCAATATATGGAAAATTTACCCTATGGAGATAGAATATTAGTATAAGAACAAAGATTTTTAGAGAGGAGGTTATGTTAATGAATGTAAAAGTGTTTGATATTAGCACAGAGGTAATAGCTAATGTTATTGATGAAACTCAGAAGAATAATATACTAAAGATATTTGAAGAGCTAACAAAAGAATCGCATCTTATAACAAATTGTTTTTTGAACTTGGAATTAGCAGGTTATGATTTAAGTCCAATATACTATTTCAACGAATCAGAAAATAAATCTGAGTTTGATTATAATCGCATAGCTGAAGATCTCCTGAAAGCCGAGTCTAAAACAGATAACACACGTAATAGCACAATACGTGAAGGCTTGCTCTTTATAAAATCCACGAATAGTTCGATTACAATAATGAAACTAGAAAAATTAGAAGTTATAGACAAAGACTCCTATGAAATTAAAAGTGAATTAGGTAAGGAGAAAGATTATTTCAAGGTTTGCACATTTAATGGCAATTATGACGATATAAAGATAATTGATAAAAATAGGACTGCTGCCAAATATTGGTATCAGAAATTCTTAGGATTAACTAGGAAGCGAACACCTGAGGATAATACTAAGGATGTGGTAAATTTACTCGGAGAAGACAAATTATTTCAGCAAACTTTAGTTGACAGAGACAATTATGATGAAGTTAAAAGATTTACCGAATACTATTTATTTGATAATAAGAAATTTGATAAATCTGATTTATTCAATGAATTAAATAGTAGTGGATTAATCGAACTAAAAAAAGAAGATGAACTATATTCTGAGGATTCTAAAAAAATAGATTCTGATTTCTATATTTCTGAAAAGGCAATAAATCAAAAATATCAAAGAAAAATACAAACATCACCAGAAGTAACTGTTGAAACAAAAAATTATTTAGAGAGTCTTAGAGATAACGAGATAATATTCAATGAAAACAATAAAACTATAACGATAATGATTGACGAAGATTACTTAAATAATGTAAAGGAAAAATTGGAAGATGAATAATGTTATAAAATGGAAAAATACTTCTCTAAACATTGATAGTTTATCTGAGCAAGGTGAGATATTTATTGATGTACTAAATAATGAAGGAATAGATTTACGTAATAATGTTAAAGCAAAGATTCTAGAAAATCAAAAAAACTATTACATTCTAGAGGATGATTTTATTGAGGACTCAAAAAATCTTGTTACAATAATAAGGAAATACACTCAAAAAAACTATGAGAGTATAAGCAAACTTTATATACCTGAAACTAAAGAGTTTATGGAAGTAAAAGCTGATTCAAGAGATAAAATTATTTATGAAAAAATTATCGGGGAAAATAGGATAGATGGAGATATTAGAAGTTTTCCAATTTCAGTTAATGTTTTAAATGAGGTTTTTAATAGTAAAAAACATAAATCTCTACTCTTAATTGATGTTTTTATATTACTTGCTATTTCTAATAAAAGTAGTTTTGAAGCTGAAGAATTTCTGGCAGAGTTTAAAGAGGGTGATAAGAGTTTAAGGATTAGATTAGATCTTCAATCTGATCCGTTACTTTTATTTCCAATATACAATTGGATTTTTAATAGAGAAGAGTATAAAGAGTCATACGATGTAAAGCTAAATATTGTCAGACAAGTTATAATAAATAAACAAAGTTTAAGTGATGTGGATGAACTGCTAGAAGATAGTAAGCTAGCTTTTAAAAGAATTATTTCTAATAAAACTGATGATTATTTCGAACAACTGAATCAGCTAAAGGATGACTTTTTAGTATTATCAAAGAATGAAAATAGCGCTCTAAGAACACTTAATTTAACTTTTTTTGCATGGTTAGGATATTTAGGGATGGAAGTCTTTAAAATTGTCATTGATTATAAGGGTTCAGATATTATTCCATATCTCTTATGGTCTAATGGGGCAAAAAAAGGCATTATAATACTGATGTTTATTACGGCATTAATTTTTATTTTCATTGCTTATGTTTTAGAAATAAAATCTTTAGAGAAAACATATGATGTAATCAAAAAAATTTACAAAGATAAGATATTATTTGAAACGGGAGAAGGTGAAAACAAGTTTGAAACAACTATAGAGAAACCTGAAATAGGTAAGCTACAAAAATTAGTTTTTACGGTTATTATAATATTGTTGTTTTTTAGATTTTTCTTAACTTTTCCATGGTAAGTGGAGAGGCTATATATAGACCTTCTTAACCGGAACTGGGACTGGAATGGGTAAAAAAATTCTTGAACTATCTCAAATGGAACGAACAGAACGAAACTGTGCTGTTTATAAACCTTTATATTAAGCCATTTAGCATTTATCGAATGGTAGAAAATAAAGAGTGGGAGTAACTCCCAATTTATCAAGCCCAAAGGGCGAAGATAAATTGATGGAGTTACCCCTGTCAGGGTTGGCGAGGCTTATAGCGACCAAAGGGAGCTAGAAGCCCGCAACCTACGGCGGGAGTAGTAATCAAAAGTCTTGGAACCTTTGGAAACAGAGATTTCAAGACTTTTTTAAATTCTCTTTTATGGCAAGAGTCAAACTAAGGTTCAAAGCAGAAAAGAAAATTTTTTTATGTAAGTATTATTAATAAAGTAGTTGTTTGAAGCGGTGAATTCAATCCTCATTCCTTACAATATCTCTTCTTATAAAATAGAACAACAATGATGGTACTATATCCCAAAGAGTAATGAATCAAGAGGAAAGAAGGGACCTAGTTGCCTATTACACATCTGAAGAAAATATTATAAAGGTATTAGAGTCTTGAAAAAGAATGTATCTAATATAAATGACCTCAAAATTAAAGCTTTTATTAGTCGTGGATTAAGTTTGAATTTAAAAAAGGTATCACAATGTTAATGATTTAAAAAAGCTTGTTAGAACGAAATATAGGTTTTAGGTTTTTTAAAACAAACTTGACATTACTACAACTGTAGTATTATAATTATTACTACAGTTATAGTAATGTGTTTGAGGAGTGATAAAATGCAAAAATTATCAGAAAGTGAATTATCTATTATGATGAAAATATGGGATGCGAACAAACCTTTATATTTAGAAGAGATAATAGAATTATTAAAAGAATACAATTGGGCAGAGAGTACGGTGAGAAATTTTTTATCTAGGATAATAGATAAAGGATATCTAAGAACAGAAAAGGATGGAAGAAAGAATGTATATATACCACTAGTTTCTCAAGACTATATAAATAAAAAAAGCAAAGGGATTATAAAAAAGCTTTATGATAATTCTGTAAAAAAATTTGTAGTAGAGTTATATGAATCAAATTTCATTGATAATAATGATCTATTAGAACTAAAAAAATACTTAGATGAAAAGATAGAATAAAGAGGTGAATAGGGTGAATCAATTATTTTTAATTAGTTTTATAATGAGTTTAGTAATACTTCCTCTATTAATTCATAGAAAGTTTAGAGGTGTTAAATTTTCTAGCAAAGTTTATTATGTTATTTGGATTATTATTGCTATACGGCTGGTACTGCCTTTTGATATAAGTATGGAAAACTCTATATATAAATTTAGTAGTCCTATAGAAGAATACGAAAAGTCAAATTATAATCTACAAGAGACACAAGTAGAAGTAAATTTACCTTCTAAAGAAAATATTCAATATGAAGATAGCGGGACAAATTTTAATGGCACAAAGAAACTAAATTTTATAAGTACATTAAGAGATAACTTATTTAATATCTGGTTAGCAGGTGCTATTCTATATTTTGTATATAATTCATTTTTCTATCTATTATTTAAATATAGAGTAAAGAAAAGCTTATCCTTTGTAAGTAAAGATATTGAAGAAAAGTTTAATGATATAAAAGCCTATATGGTGCCGGAGAGTAAAGTTATTGTAAGGGAGAGTCATATAATAGATTCACCTATGATTATAGGTATAGCTAAACCAATATTATTAGTTCCAGAGAATATAAATATAAAAAATATTGACTATATATTTGCACATGAGTTGGTGCACTTAAAGAGAAAAGACTTGGTTTATAAATTAATTGTTTTTCTTGCAACATCTATACATTGGTTTAATCCAGTAATACATCTTATGGGAAAAATACCCAATGAGGATATAGAATTGTCTTGTGATGAAGAAGTTACTGTGAATATGGTAAGAGAAGATAAGATTGAATATAGTAAGACCCTGATAGAAACTATATCCAACAGAAAGAAAGCTCCTATTCTGACTACAAGCTATAGTGGAGGAAAAGAAATGATTAAAAGAAGATTAGATAAGATATTAGATAATATTAGAAAAAAATCCGGAAAACCTTTAATTATATCATTGATATTAGCAATATTATGTACTAGTTTTTTAATTGGTTGTGAAACTAAAGAAGAGAACACCTGGGCAGATGAATTATATAGTTATAAAACTAAATATGTAGGTGATAATTCTAAAGTAGGTGGTATAGTTTCAAAATTAGAATTTTCAAAAGAATGTAGTTACAAATCTATGGAGATTTTATCTAAAGAAAAACCCTATGGATTAAAATTATACTTTAATGGAAATGCAAATGAAGCTAATATAGATGATTTTAAATTTGACAGTGCTATATTGTTTTCTTTAATAGATAATTTAGATCATGTTATCTATATAGTTGAAGAAGATGGTGCAGAAATAGAAATTGGAACTATTACTAGGGCCTATGTAGATTCAATAACTACATCTGTCTTAGGTAGGAAGACTAGTGAGTTAGGAAGTAGTAAAAACAAATTTACTAAATTGGTAGGATTTTATGAAGAAGTTAAAAGTGAGATAGAAGAGGGTAAGAAAGATATAAGTCAAATAGTCGAGGATAAATTAAATACAGAAGGCACAGTAAAAATAGAAGATGACAGTCAAGTATTTACAGATAAATACGAAGATCTAGTGTATAAGGCTCACTATCCTACAGAATATAAAAAAGAAGAAGATTCATTCACAGCTATAGCATTAGATGTAAAGGGAGTTTATGAAAAAGATAATATTTTAAAAATATATGCTGTTGTAAGAAAGAGTGAAGTTTTATTATACAATGATGGTAAGGTTATAGATGATTCAGGATATCTTATGCCTACAGTTAGTATATATGAGAAAAGTGGAGATGCATATGAATTAATAGAAGTAATTCAACCTAGAGATGGAAGTGAATATAAACCATCTATAAAAGAAATGTGTAAAGACAAACCGTTAATGGCAAATAAACTTATGAATATAGATTATGAAAAGATAAATGAAGAGATAAAAAATAATGTAGTTGCAATATTAAAAAGGAATGGGTATAATGATGTGAATATGGAAGAATTTCATTAAATTATATCGCTGAAACTTACGCTGATAAAGATTTCAAGACTTTTGTTAATTCTCTTTTATGGCAAGAGCCAAACTAAGGTTCAAAGCAGAAAAGAGAATTTTTTTATGTAAGTATTATTAATAAAGTAGTTGTTTGAAGCGGTGAATTCAATCCTCATTCCTTACAATAGCTCTTCTTATAAAATAGAACGACAATAATGGTACTATATCCCAAAGAGTAATGGATCAAGAGGAAAGAAGGAACCTAGTTGCCCATTACACATCTGAAGAAAATATTATGATGGTGTTAGAGCCTTTGTTTTTAAAGGGACATATATATAATAAGATCAAGGACTTTAGGTTTTCTAAAAAATCTTTGTTTCTAAAGGTGAAGTTATTACTAGAATAATAAATTTAATAAATGAATAAATACAGAAAAAGGCCCTGCTCGAAGTGAGTCAGGGTTTTAATATGTCCCATACATTAATTTTAAATAAGTTCATTTAAATCACTTAATTCTTCCTCATCAAGCGGTAGTGTTAATAGAGAGTTCAGCTGATTTTTTATTTCGGGCATTATATTCCAATCTAGAGACGTAATTTCTTTCCAAGCATTTAATACAGCTCTACCTGCTTTTCTAACATTCTTAAATGGAGAGTGAAAGCATGCATTAACAAGTTGTATACCTTCATAGGGATATGAACGATAGAATTGCATAATATATGGTAGCTTAGAGGAAAAACCATTTTCACTTCCTAAGGCTAATTTATTAGTAGATTCTCCGTATAGAGTGTTGAGATTAACATGTTTCATGATTAATTTTGTTATATAATCAGGTGGTACATTTTCTTTAAATAGTTGGTCAACTAGGGATATATTTTTGTCAAAATCTTTTTCTATTAGATCAAAAATAATACTTTTGCATGATATATTTAAATGATTGGCAACATATATCCATGATCGCTGACCTATTTGTATACCTTTAAGTGTTAATTCTTTGCAATTATTTGATTGTAACAATGTATTTGTTTTTTGCACATATTCTATATTTTTAGTATCTTAATCGTTAAAATATAAGAATAAATCGACAATGTCAGGATAATCCGTGAACATATCTTTGTGGATATCAATCTGTTTAAACAGGAGTTTGAATAATGTATTAAATTCATCTTCTTTTAATGCGGAAATACCTTGTACAGGACCTTCATCTAATAAAGAAACAATGAGAAAAACAATAGAATCTAGTGTATCTGAATCTATATCACCTTTTAAACGAGTTAGAACATTGCATTTATGATAAATATCTAAAGCTGTATATGCTGGAAATACAGAATTAGAGATGGCATTATTCAGAATCCAAACCTGTTGCTCATCTGATAATTTATCAATCTCTCTTAAAGCATGAATTCGACCCCATCCATCTGTCTTTTGAGCTACCTTAAAGATTTCATCATTAGCATCTGGCCAGCTTTTCATCCACCATATACAGTTTAATGAGAATTCATCATAATAAGCAAATACTTTTATAATATCTCGAATATTAGGAATAAATCTTTCAACTGCTCTGATATCTAGCAATTCAAAAATGCCAAGAGCAAATTTAATGATTTCAACTGATGAAGATTTAATTAATTGTTCAAAAGCAAAGGATAGAAAGGCACCTATTGTAAAACCTTTGTCATTATTCATCAAAATATCGTGTAAAGGGTCAATAATTGAAAATAAAGTATTTTCCTGAATAAAATTAGCTAGCTCAACTAGCAAATTATTTTCTAGGTTCTCATTTTTAGCGAAGGTATTTTGTATTTCTATTATATATGGAGTCAGTCTGTCATTATTAATTACTTTAATATTTGTGTGGTAATAATATACACCATCTAGTGCACCAGGAGCCCATCTAATATTATCTTCATTTCTTGTTTTTAGTATATCATCAAGATTGAAATTATCATTATAGGTATTTGTATTACTAATATTTTCTGAAAGTATTTCAAATATGGATTGATTATTCAAAAAAATCACTCCCTTTATTTCTTAATACTATTATTTAGTCAAAACTGGAATTACCCGTACTTAATTCATCATTATAGAATTTTGGCTTTTTATTATGCCTATTATATTTATATCTCCCTCACTACAAGAAATCTTTAAGCATTCTAATAATATACATTGTATCATAAAAATACCTCTATAAAAATAAATAAACTAATAATATCAAGATATATGAAAACCAGGGAGTAGCAGAAGAACTAAAGGTCAAGGATCATAAGCAAAAAGGCTCTTTTTCTTTGCTTTTCATAATAAATTCATGATATAATATTGTATCATATTAAAAAATATTTTCTTTATAGATAGAAGGTATACTTCTAAAGAAAAATGCAAGATAGAGAATCTTTTATTCTGATAACAACTATTCAATATATAGAAGAAGGACTAGTGTTTACAATAAGGGATATAAATCCAGTTTGTTATATGGGAGGTAAGGGGTAGTGGATATTAAAGAGAAAGTATTTACAGAGCAAAAAGACTTTACATTGTCTCAATTGCGGGAGATGGTTGCTGATGGTGATTTGATAACTAATCCAGATTATCAAAGGGATTATGTTTATAATGATAAACAGGCATCAAAATTAATAGAATCTATATTAATCGGTATCCCAATTCCAACTATATATCTAAGTGAAGAAGATGAAGGAATATATTCAGTAATTGATGGTCAACAGAGGATTACATCTTTTGTAAACTTTTTGGATAATAAATTTAAATTGAGCGGACTTAAAGAATTGATAGATTTAAATGGCAAGTATTTTAAAAATTTAGAAAAAGAAATACAAAGGAAATTGAAATCTTCTACACTTAAGGCTATTTGTATTTTAAAAGAATCTAATCATCTAAAATATGAGATTTTTGCTAGATTAAATCAGGGCTCAGTTTCTCTCAAACCTCAAGAATTACGTAATTGTATATATAGGGGACGATTTAATTCTATGCTTGAAGAAATTGCAGATTATAATAACCAGTTGCCATTATTATTTCATGATAGTAATAAACGGAAGACTTACCAAGAACGCATTTTGAGATTCTTTGCATTGCGTAATTTCACCGAATATGGTAGTTCTATGCTGCAAACGATGAATAAATACATGGAGATACATCAAAATGATTCACCAGAAGAAATAAATAAGCAAAAAACATTATTCAATGGAACAATTGACATTGTAAAACAGGTACTTGGGGATAATGCTTTTGATGCCTATGATCGTGAAAAAGGGATTATGAGCAATAAATTCAGTGGTTCGGTTTATGATTCTATTGTTATTCCCTTTTCTTTTTTTAGTAAGCATGAATTAATGATACATGCGAATGAAATTAGGGTATCAATTGATGAGCTTAAAATTAGTAATGAGGAGTATCAAGAATGTACATATGCTGCTACAGGTAGCAAAAGAAGGGTGACTGGAAGAATAATGATTGTTTATAATTTGCTGAAAAAAATTACTGGTAGTATGGGAAATGATGAGGGAGATAGAGTGTTTTCAGCAAGTATAAAGAAGGAGTTATGGAAATCGGGATATATTTGCTCATATTGTGGTAATGAAATTTTAAATATAGATGATGCAGAAGTAGACCATATTGTTCCATATTCTCAAGGAGGTATGACTGAAATTTCCAATGCACAATTGCTTCATAGGCATTGCAATCGCGCTAAAAGTGACTCAATAGAATCAGATTGGGAAGAAGATGAGGATATATAATAGATACAAATCAAAAACCCGAACGTTTTATTCATAAAATCAAAAAATGTTCAAAAATTCATTGACTTTTTGGTTATGTTTTGTTAGTATAAAGGTGTCAAACGAATAGACTCATATAATCCTGGAAATATGGTCCGGGAGTTTCTACCGGGCAGCCGTAAACTGCCTGACTATGGGTGAATGATCTGCTGTAGCCTTTATACTACTTTATATAGTGTTAAGGCTCTAAGGCTTGAAACTATAAAATGTCAAGCACATGATTCACTCTGGTCGGAGAATCATGTGCTTTATTTATTTTAGAAGGGAGGAGAATTACTAGCTAATAATTATTAGCCTACATACATATTATAAAAATTATAACATTGGGGAGGTTTTGGGATTTCTATGGAAAAGATAGAAAAGTTTTTTAAACTAAAAGAAAATAATACAGATGTAAAAACTGAAATTATCGCAGGTATTACTACATTTTTTACTATGGCATATATCATATTTGTAAATCCAGATATACTCTCACAGACAGGTATGGATTTTAACAGCGTAATGATAGCTACCTGTATATCAGCGACTATTGGTACTCTACTTATTGGTCTTATGTCAAACTATCCATTTGCACAAGCTCCTGGAATGGGGTTAAATGCATTCTTTACATTCAGCGTAGTCTTTGGATTGGGTTATACATGGCAGCAGGCGTTGGCTGCAGTGTTTATATCTGGTATTGTATTTTTATTGATTACCATATCAGGTATAAGGCAGACTGTAGTGGAGGCTATACCCCTTTCTCTTAAAAATGCTATCAGTGCAGGTATTGGATTTTTTATTGCTTTTGTTGGGTTTAACAATGCAGGCATAATACATGTCAATCAGGGTCCTATCATTGATATCATAAATGCTACTGATAAGCTGGACAAAGGTGCTATGATTGGAGCAGTAAACAACGCAGGTTCTCAGGTATTGGAGTTTGGTAATTTTGCAGATCCAGCAGTATTATTGGCTGTAATAGGCCTTGTAATCACTGGTATATTAATGGTAAAACAGGTAAAGGGCGCACTATTTATAGGTATATTGGCTACTACCATTATTGGTATTCCCATGGGTGTTACCAACTTGGATGTTGATTTTTCAATGAAGAGCATTACACTAAAAGAAACCTTCATGAAGATGGATTTTGCTGGTTTGGTGTCTGGTAAGGGTGGAGTGTTAAATTCCATTATATCGGTAGTTACGGTGGTATTATCATTCTTTATAGTAGATATGTTTGATACTATGGGGACACTAATCGGTACTGCCAATAAGGCGGGATTCCTTGATAAAGATGGTAATCTGCCAAGAGGTAATAAGGCCATGCTTGCAGATGCCATAGCTACATGTGCAGGTGCTGTTCTAGGAACATCTACAGTTACTACTTTTGTAGAGAGTAGTGCAGGCGTAAGCGAAGGTGGCAGAACTGGTCTTACTTCAGTAGTTGTTTCCATATTATTTTTGTTAGCCATATTCCTTGCACCAGTTGCTGGAATTATCCCAGGTGCAGCTACGGCTCCCGCCCTTATCATAGTAGGCGTGCTCATGATGAGTTCACTTAAAAATATAAACTTTGATGATTTTGAAGAGGCACTTCCTGCCTTTGTTACAATGGTATTAATGCCCTATTCCTACAGCATAGCAAATGGTATTGCTGCAGGTTTTATATTCTATGCAATAGTAAAACTTGTAAAGGGTAAGGCAAAAGAAGTACATCCTGTAATGTACATCTTTGTAGGGCTCTTTATACTAAGATATTTGTTGCTCACATTATTTATGTAAGTTAATCTAGCCAAGAATACGGTCGGTCCTTGAGGCTGACCGATCTTGGCTTTTTAAAACTAATGTATTTTTAGCTTGAGGAGGTTTTATTTATGCCCAAAGTAGCAGTTATAATGGGAAGTAAATCAGATTTTCCCATAGTAGAAGAAACCATAAAGACTTTGAAGGAATTTGATGTAGAGGTGGAAGCTAGGGTAATGTCGGCCCATCGTACCCCGGATATATCTGCTAAGTTTGCTGTAGATGCTAAAGAAGAAGGTTTTGAGGTAATAATAGCGGCTGCGGGCAAGGCAGCTCATCTGCCGGGAGTACTAGCAGCATATACTACATTGCCGGTGATAGGACTTCCCATAAAGTCATCTATGCTAGATGGTTTGGATTCTTTGTTATCAATGGTGCAGATGCCTTCAGGCGTACCGGTGGCTACGGTAGCTATAAATGGTTCAAAAAATGCTGCATTATTGGCTATACAGATATTGTCCATAAAATATCCCCATCTATCTGACAGATTAAATTCATATAAGCGGGAGATGGCAGAGGGGGTATTTAGTCAGGATGACGAATTACAGGTGGAGGTTTCAAAGCTATGAATAAAAAAGATATGCATTGGGGCACATTTATGGGTGGTGCAAAATGATAAACTATTTAAATCATGATATGGATAAATTAAAAGATGAATGTGGGGTATTTGGCATATTTGATAAGGATGGTTTGAATGTAGGGGAGATCACATACTTTGGACTATATGCCCTTCAACATAGGGGACAGGAAAGTGCAGGAATTGCCATATCTACAGGAGACGACATATTATATCACAAGGATATGGGTCTAGTACCGGAAGTTTTTGATGAGAAGATTATCGATTCTTTGAAAGATGGCAAGATTGCAATAGGTCATGTGCGGTATTCCACCGAAGGTGGGAGTTATCTTCATAATGCTCAACCTTTAGTTACCAAGTATAAAAAAGGCAGTATGGCATTATCCCATAATGGAAGTCTTGTAAATTCCCATGCCTTAAGACAGGATTTGGAGGACAAGGGGGCTATATTTCAAACCTCCATTGATAGTGAGGTAATGGCCAATATGCTGGCTAGATATAGTGATGAAGGCTTAGAAGAAGCCATTAAAAGGATGATAAGTGAGGTAAAGGGTTCATATGCATTGGTTATAATGACCGAAGACAAGCTAATAGGCATTAGGGATCCCGATGGTATAAGGCCTTTAGCCCTTGGAAAACTTGATAATTCATATATTATAGCGTCGGAGACGTGTGCATTTGACGCAGTTGGAGCCGAGTATATAAGGGATGTAAAGCCCGGCGAGATAATCATAGTAGATAAGGAAGGGCTTAAATCAATACAGACGCCTACGCCTCTGAAGTCTTCACTATGCATATTTGAATTTATATATTTTGCACGTACAGACAGTACTATAGACGGGGTAAGTGTATATATGGCCCGCAAGGACGCAGGTAGGATATTGGCACTTGAACAGCCTGTAGATGCCGATTTGGTAATAGGGGTACCTGATTCTGGTACAACTGCAGCATTAGGCTATGCAGAAGCATCTGGTATACCATTTGGTGAGGGTCTTATAAAAAACAGGTATGTGGGCAGGACTTTTATACAGCCTAGTCAACATATGCGGGAACAGGGTGTACGTATAAAATTGAATGCCTTGAGGAGAACGGTAAAGGGTAAGAGGATAGTAATGGTAGATGATTCAATAGTAAGGGGTACTACCAGTAAGGCTATAATAGAAATGCTAAGGTTGGCTGGAGCAAAGGAGATACACATGCGGATAAGCTCTCCACCGGTTAAGTATCCATGCTATTTCGGCATAGACACACCAGATCGTGATGAGCTTATAGGGGCAAATCTGCCGGTTGATAAGATTTGTTCTGAAATAGGTGCCGATTCCCTTAGCTATTTGAGTATGGAAGGTCTTTTAAAGACAGTAGAGGGTAGCGGGTGTCACTTTTGTCTAGGATGTTTTGATAGCAATTATCCCATGGATGTGGAAGGGGCATTGATAAATAAGGATTGAGGAGGGCTTTTTGATGGGATTGACATATAAAGATGCGGGAGTGGATGTTGAAGCTGGATATAAAGCGGTATCTCTGATGAAGGATAAAATATCCACTACATTTAATAAAAATGTTATAGGTGGTATAGGAAGTTTTGCCGGCTTATATGCATTGGATCTACAGGATATGAAGGAACCGGTTTTAGTATCAGGTACGGATGGGGTAGGTACAAAGCTGAAATTGGCATTTATACAGGATAAGCATGACACAATTGGTCAGGATTGTGTGGCTATGTGCGTAAACGATATAGTATGCCAGGGCGCAAAACCCCTTTTCTTTTTAGACTATATAGCAACGGGTAAATTATACCCTGAAAAGATAGCCCAAATAGTAAGTGGTGTAGCGGATGGATGTGTGCAGTCTGAATGTGCACTTATAGGTGGGGAAACTGCGGAGATGCCTGGATTTTATGAGGAAGACGAATATGATTTGGCTGGGTTTGCAGTAGGTATAGTAGATAGGAAAAAGATAATAGATGGTTCACGAATACAAAATGGTGATGTCCTAATTGGGCTTCAATCATCAGGGGTTCATAGCAATGGTTATTCCTTGGTGAGAAAGATTGTAATGGATGAGAAAAATAGAATTGATGAATATTATGATGAGCTTGGGTGTACGGTAGGAGAAGCTCTGTTAAGACCTACCCGTATATATGTAAAGGCCGTACTTGGCATTATTAATAAATTTGATATAAAAGGTATATCTCATATTACCGGAGGCGGATTTATAGAGAATATTCCAAGGATGTTGCCAAAGGGATTGCAGGCAGAGATACAGCTTGGAAGCTGGGAGGTAAAACCCATATTCAACCTTCTCAAAACCTGGGGTAATATGGATGATGGGGCCATGTTAAATACATTTAATATGGGCATTGGCATGGTAATGGCCTGTTCAAATGAGAATGCATCAGGCATAATAGACATCTTGAAAGATTTAGGGTATCCTGCAAGCATTATAGGCAGAGTAATAGAAGGTCATGATGGAGTGAGGTTTGTAAAATGAAAAGATTAGGTATACTCATATCCGGGGGAGGTACCGATCTCCAGTCCATAATAGACAATATAAAAAATGGATATATACCTGCCGAGATAGGCGTGGTAATTTCAAATAAAAAGGACGCTTATGGCCTTGTACGTGCTAAGGACAATGGTATACCAGCAGTATACCTATGCAAAAAGCATTATAAAAACAATGAGGAATTTAATTTGGCTATTTTAGATCAGCTACAACAGTATAATATAGATTATGTGGTATTAGCTGGCTATTTAAATATATTATCATCTGATGTTATAAGGGCATATCCAAATAAGATAATAAACATACATCCTTCCCTTATACCGTCATTTTGTGGCAAAGGGTTTTATGGTGAAAAGGTACATCAGGCAGTATTGGACTATGGTGTAAAGGTAACCGGTGCTACAGTCCATTTTGTAGATGAGGGTACGGACACCGGTCCTATCATTCTCCAGCAACCAGTTATGATAAAGGAAGATGATGATCCAGAGAGTTTATCCAGCCGGGTGCTGGAAGTAGAACATAGGATATTGCCCGATGCGGTAAAACTCTTGGTAGAGGACAGACTAAAGATACATGGGCGAAGGGTTATTATTAGATAGAGGAGGTTTTTATTACAATGAAAAGACGAGCAATAATAAGCGTGTCGGATAAAACGGGCATAGTAGAATTTGCCAGGAGATTGAGCAGTTTTGATGTGGAGATAGTATCTACAGGAGGTACTGCTAAAGTGCTTCAAGAGGCGGGAGTATCTGTTACAAATGTAAGCGATATTACTGGATTCCCAGAATGTTTAGATGGCAGGGTAAAGACACTTCATCCCAATATACATGCTGGTATCTTGGCAATGCGCCAAAACAGTGAACATATGAAACAACTAGGGGAGCTTGATATTACCCCTGTTGATTTTGTAATCATAAATCTGTATCCATTTAAAGAAACCATATTAAAGGATGGAGTAAAATTAGAAGAAGCTATTGAAAACATAGATATAGGCGGACCATCTATGTTGAGGGCGGCAGCTAAAAACTATCAGGATGTCACGGTGCTAATAGATCCTAATGATTATGAAAAGGTATTAGATGAGCTAGAGGAAAATGGAGAAGTTAAAAGAGAGACTAAATTCTATCTAGCTGCTAAAGTATTTGAACATACTGCTCATTATGATGCTCTTATTGCTAATTATCTAAGCAAACAGGTAAATGATGAGGAATTCCCTGAGCTTCTTACACTTACCTATGAAAAAGTGCAGACCATGCGCTATGGAGAAAATCCCCATCAGAAAGGTGTGTTCTATAAGGAAGTAGGTAATATCCCCGCTAGCCTTATAAATGCAAAACAGCTCCATGGGAAGGCGCTTTCATACAATAATATAAACGATACAAATGGTGCCATAGAGGCCCTAAAGGAATTTGATGAACCAACTGTAGTTGCTGTAAAGCATGCAAACCCCTGTGGAGTTGGTACCGCTTCTACCATATATGATGCCTATAAAAAGGCATATGATGGTGATCCCATATCCATATTTGGAGGCATAATAGTTGCTAACAGGGAGATTGATGCAGAGACTGCTGCAGAGATAAACAAGATATTTGTAGAGATAGTAGTGGCACCTTCCTATACAGAGGAGGCTTTGGATATACTGTTCAAGAAGAAAAACATCAGAGTGTTAGAGTTAGGGGATATTAATACAAAAACTCCTAAGGGCACATGGGATATGAAAAAGGTATATGGAGGTTTGCTAGTACAGGACTTTGATACTGAGCTTCTACCAGCTATGGAGGATTTAGAGGTGGTAACTGATAAAAAGCCAACGGATAGGGAGATGGAAGATCTCATATTTGCTTGGAAGGTAGTTAAACATACAAAATCCAATGCTATAGTAATAGCGAAGGATAATGCCACTTTAGGGGTAGGTCCTGGACAGACCAATAGGATATGGGCAGCTGAGCAGGCTATAGACAGGAGTGGAGACAAAGTAAAGGGAGCGGTTATGGCATCAGATGCATTTTTCCCATTTCCAGACTGTGTAGAAGCTGCTGCAAAGGCAGGAATTACTGCTATTATACAACCTGGTGGTTCCATAAGGGATGATCAATCGATAGAGGCATGCAATAAATATGGCATAGCAATGATATTTACTGGCATGCGTCATTTTAAACATTAATCTTATAAGGGCGTGAGACGGATGAAGGTACTAGTAGTTGGAGGAGGAGGGCGTGAGCATGCCCTCATATGGAAATTAAAGCAGAGTAGTAAGGTATCTAAAATCTATTGTGCTCCTGGCAATGGTGGTATAGGAGATATGGCTGATTGTATACCCATACAGGCCACCGATGTAGAGCATATGGTGGAGTTTGCAAGGGAAAATGCTGTGGACCTAACCATAGTAACTCCCGATGATCCTTTAGCATTAGGCATGGTAGATGCACTAAATAATGCGGGATTAAGGGCATTTGGACCTACCAGGGATGCGGCTATACTGGAATGGAGCAAGGCATATGCCAAAGATTTTATGAAAAAATATAATATACCCACTGCAAAATATGAGGTTTTTAATGATTATAATGAGGCAATAAAATATCTAGACAAAATATCATATCCTGTAGTCATAAAGGCTGACGGCCTTGCATTAGGTAAGGGTGTTGTAATTGCAGGTAGCAAACAAGAGGCTGTGGAAGCATTAGATGATTGTATGCTAAAGAAGGTATTTGGTAATTCAGGTAGCAGAGTAATCATAGAAGAATTTCTGAGCGGACGTGAGGTTTCCATATTGACTTTTACTGATGGCATGACGGTGGTGCCAATGCTAAGTTCCCAAGATCATAAAAAGGCTTTTGACAATGATATGGGGCCTAATACCGGGGGGATGGGGGCATTTGCTCCAAGTCCATACTATACAGAAGAGGTGGCTAAATATACATATGAAAATATAATAAAGCCTACAATAGAGGGAATGCTCAAGGAGGGCAGGAGATTTAAAGGTATCTTATACTTTGGGCTTATGCTAACGGACAATGGACCAAAGTTATTAGAATATAATGCAAGGTTTGGCGATCCGGAAACTCAGGCAGTATTGCCCCTTTTAAAAACGGAGATCATAGATATATTTGACGCCATAATAGATGAGCGACTGGATGAGATGGATATAAGTTGGGATAACAGATCGGCTGCTTGCGTGGTTATAGCTTCTGGAGGTTATCCAAAGACATATCAAAAAGGCTATGAGATAGAGGGGCTAGATGAAATAAAAAAACATGGGGATTTGTTTATATTTCATGCCGGTACCAAAAAGAAAGAGGATAAGTATTATACCAATGGCGGGAGAGTGCTAGGAATAACATGCATAGGACAAGATGTAATATCAGCTGCAGAGAAGGTATATGATAATATAACAAAAGTGAATTTTAAAGATATGTTTTATCGTACAGATATTGGCAGAGCATAGATAAAAGTCCCTGAATTTCTAGAAATTCAGGGACTTTTATCTATGCTTTTTGATATAATAATTATAAGGAATTGGGAATATACGTTTTAAAATTTATACTAAAATTAAAAAGATTAATATTAAGATTGACAATTATAAGATATAAAACTATACTGATAATATATATTAAAGTTCAACTTTAAATAATAAAAGGGGGATAAAGATGGATGAGAAATTAAAGATCTTGACTATGGTAGAAGAAGGTAAGATAACGGCCGAGGAGGGGATGGAACTTTTAAAGGCATTGGGGGATGAAAATCAATCTGAAAAGTATGGCAAAGATGGTAGAAAGAGATTTTTGCGGATTGATGTACAAGATGGTGAGGAAACCAAAGTAAATGTTAATATACCGCTGGCTCTTTTAAAGGTGGGGGCTAAATTTAAAAATGTAGCATTTAAATTCATTCCCGAAGATGTCCAAAATGAATTAGGGGATAAGGGAATAGATCTGGAAGAGATAGATATTGATGAGCTTTTAAACATGATAGATAATGGAGTACTAGATGGACCATTGGTGGATGTAAATGACGGTGAAGACAAGGTACGTATATATGTGGAATGACATATTATCTAGATTTTGTTTTAATCATACTCTATTGGTAAAGGTTAGGACGGACGAAGGCAAGAGAATAGTAATACCATTATCCCTATGGGCTATGGAAACTACAATTGATTCTGTTGCAGATTTAGTTTGTGTTCTGGAGAGATTTATTCCTGGGCTTAAAAAAGCCGTTTTAAAGAAGGTAAATATTACAGCATTAAATGAAATGAGTTTATATAAGGCATTAAATGCCCTTTACTATATACTGCGTGTACTAAGACGATGTGGGCGTGTAGATCTTGTAAATGTACAAAGTGATGATACTAGAGTATCCATAAAGCTATGTTGATTTATCTGAATTGGAGGATTTAAAATTGAAAAAACAGATTTTAAAATTGGCATGCAATATATTAGCTTTTTATCTAGCTTCCTTGATTATACCTTCAGGTGTGAGTATAAGTGGAGGAGAGGGTTTGGTTATTGCAGCTTTGGTGTTGTGGGTGATCAATATCCTCATAAGACCTTTGTTGCTGCTTATAACCATACCGATAAATGTATTTACACTGGGCATATTCACATTGGTAGTGGATAGCTGGATGATAATGTTAACTGGTAAAATAGTGAATGGTCTTACTATATATGGATTCTGGGCAGCATTTTTGATTGCCCTTATAGTAACATTATTAAATGAAATTATAAACTCAATAAAACAATAAGGGAGCCTAGTTTAGGCTCCCTGTTTCTATTAGATCATCCATATTATAAAGATTAGGTGTTTTACCTATCAAAAATTTTGCAGCTTGAATTGCACCTATTGCAAATATCTGTTTTGAAAAAGCGGTATGTTTTATCTCTATGACTTCATCTTGACCGGCAAAAATTATACTATGTTCACCTACTATAGTACCACCGCGTATGGCATGTATCCCGATCTCGTTTTTAGAGCGCTTATCATTTTTAGAGTGCCTTCCATATGTGTACTCTTTTTTAGGATTAAGCATACTGTTTATGGTATCAGCCAGCATATATGCGGTGCCGCTGGGCGCATCCACCTTTTGGTTATGATGTTTTTCAACTATCTCTATATCGAATTTATCTCCAAGTACGCATGCAGCTAGTTTAGCCATTTCACCTGTTACATTTATACCCAGTGACATATTGGCTGATTGGAATATGGGGATGTTTTTTGATTTTTCTATTATAAGATTCATATTATCTTCTGAAAGACCAGTAGTTGCTATTACTACAGGTATTCCTCGCTTTTCTGCCGATTCTATTAGTGCTGGTACGGCTGTATGCACTGAAAAATCAATTATAACATCCGCAGATACTTTGCATTCTTCCAGGGATTGATATACGGGAAAATCTTTTTCTACTTTGTCACTTATCTTATCGATGCCAGCTACTATATTTATATCTGGATCGGACATTGCTACCCGGGTTACTACCTTACCCATTGTACCATTACAGCCATGTATTATGATATTTGTCATTTGTTATTCTCTCCTCATTGTTAACTATATACTAATCTATATTTCAAGTCCATAATCCATCATGCGAGTTTTAAGCAGTTGAAGGTTCTTTTCAGAGAGTTCAACCAGAGGCAGACGTAAGTTCCCCATATTGAATCCCATTAAGTTAAGTGCAGTTTTTACGGGGATGGGATTTACTTCTGAAAACAGTGCATCTATAAGAGGCTTTAACTTGAATTGTAACTCTCTGCTCCCGCCTACATCGCCGTGCAAAAATTTCATGACCATGTCATGGGTATCCTTAGGTGCTATATTTGCCACTACAGATATTACACCCTTACCACCTAGGGAAAGTATAGGAACTACCATATCATCATTTCCGGAATACATGTCCATATTTGGACATAACCTAGCCATTTCAACAGCCTGGGTTATATTGCCGCTAGCTTCCTTGATGCCAGTGATGTTTTTGATCTTTGATAGTTCTAATAATGTTTCCGGTTTTATATTAAGTCCTGTACGCCCAGGCACATTATATATTATTATAGGTAGATCTACTTTTTCAGCAACAGCATTGTAATGAGCTACAAGACCCTTTTGCGATGTCTTATTATAGTAGGGTGTAACTATCAAAAGGGCATCTGCACCCAATCCTTCCGCATCTCTTGAAGCTTTTATGACTGAATCTGTACAGTTCCCACCTGTACCGGCTATGACGGGTACTCTTCCATTTACCTGCTCAACGGTAAATTCTATTACTGCATTCCGTTCTTCTAGTGACATAGTGGAAGGTTCTCCTGTCGTACCGCATACCAGTATGGCATCGGTAGACTGGGATATTTGAAATTCTAAAAGGTTTTTTAGAGTATCAAAGTTTACACCACTTTCATTGAACGGGGTAGATAGGGCAACACAACTACCGGTAAAAATACTCATAATATTATCACCTTTCTAACATTCCATTTTCCCAATATTCAATGACCTTTTCAGCAATCTGGATGGTATTTGTGGCTGCTCCTTTTCTGATATTATCTGCCACCACCCATAGATTTACGCCGCTGTCCACACTGAAATCTCGTCTTATTCGACCCACGAAGACTTCATCTTTGCCGTCTGCTGTCACAGCCATTGGATACTGGTTGTTTTCTGGATCATCTACTACCATCAGGCCAGGGAAATCAGACAATAATTTTTTTAGTTCATCAAGTTTAAAATCCTTTTTAAATTCTATATTTATAGCTTCACTATGGCAATTGAATACCGGGACCCTTACAGTAGTAGCTGTTATTTTTATATTAGGATCTCCTAATATTTTGTGGGTTTCATCAATCATCTTCATTTCTTCCTTAGTATACCCATTATCTAGAAAACTGTCTATATGGGGCAGGCAATTTGAAAAAATGGGGTAGGGAAATTTTTGTGGAGCTTCGCCTTTTATGCCATTTTCAAGATCCAGATAGCCCCCGCGGCCTGCACCGGATACTGCCTGATATGTGGAATATACTATTCTTTTTATGCCATATGCATCATAAAGTGGTTTTAATGGCACCATGGCTTGAATAGTAGAGCAGTTTGGATTGGCTATTATGCCATTATGTTTTAATATATCCTTTGGATTTACCTCAGGAACTACGAGGGGCACGTTGTCATCCATACGCCATGCACTGCTATTGTCGATTACTACTATGCCCTTTTTGGCAGCTATGGGAGCAAATTTTTTACTAACAGAACCACCTGCAGAGAATAGTGCTATATCTATATCCTTGTCATCAAAACATTCTTCAGTAAGTTCTTGAATGGTATGTTTTTCTCCCATGAAATCTACTTGTTTGCCAGCTGATCTTGAGGAGGCAAACAGATAATATTTGCTTACAGGTAGCTTTCTATCTTCTAATACTTTTAAAAAGGTCCGACCTACCATGCCAGTAGCTCCAACTATAGCAATATTGTATTTTTTCATTTGATTTCCTCCTGTTTATTTATAATATCCACAACCTATGAGTTTAAACCATCCTCAATAATTATGATATGCACTATAAAAAACGGTTGTGAGATTAGTTTTTAAAAAATAAAAACGGCTGATAGAACACCAGCCGCCTCCGTCGCAAATGATATATGGGTAGCAAAACCCGTCCAACGAAGACAGTCAGCGCTCCATCAATTAAAAAACTGATGACAGTCCAAAGATTATTCATCCATGAACCAGGAAACGACCATATGGGAGGGTAGTTTCCTTCGGCGATTCCTCCTTTTGATCATGTTCATAGGAGCCCATACTCCTCATATGACCTACTTATAGAAAACGCACCTCTAAACTGTCTAAAAACATCATACATTTTTTTAATAATAACATTCATATATGTTGTTGTCAAATATTTTTTGATATTTTGCAGATTTAAGCATCTTGTTCTTGACTATAACAGAAATAATTGCTAATATATTATTAGCACTCAATACAGGAGAGTGCTAATAATATATACATAATGGATGTAAAACGGCCTCTACTAAATAGAAGAGGTTGTTATAAATAATAAAATATTATGAAAGGAAATGATAAAAATGGCTACAAAAGAATTTAAAGCAGAGTCTAAAAGATTGCTTGATTTGATGATCAATTCAATTTATACAAATAAAGAAATTTTTTTGAGAGAGCTCATATCAAATGCAAGTGATGCTATTGACAAGAGCTATTACCGCTCCCTTGTAGATAAAAATATTACTTTTAATAAGGATGATTTTTATATTAGGATCACTCCAGACAAGGAAAAAAGAATCCTTACTATAAGCGATACAGGCATAGGTATGACAAAAGAAGAACTGGAAAACAATCTTGGTACCATTGCAAAGAGTGGGTCCCTTGCATTTAAAAACGAGAATGAAATGAAAGACGGAGTAGATATTATAGGACAGTTTGGAGTTGGTTTTTATTCTGCATTTATGGTAGCGGATTTAGTAACTGTAAAGAGCCGTGCCATAGATTCTGATAAGGCATATAAATGGGAATCAAGTGGTCCAGAAGGCTATGATATTGAGGTTTGTGAAAAAGAGACTGTAGGAACGGATGTTATATTAAGGATTAAAGAAAATACTGAAGATGAGAATTATGATGATTTTTTGGATGAATATAGGATAAGATCATTGGTAAAGAAATATTCTGATTTTATAAAATATCCAATAAAAATGATTGTAAAGAAAAGTAGGTTAAAAGAGGGCAGCGAGGATGAGTATGAAGACTATTTCGAAGATGAGATTTTAAACAGCATGGTGCCAATTTGGCGAAAGAACAAAAATGAATTAAAGCCAGAGGATTATGATCAGTTCTATATGGACAAACACTTTGGCTATGAAAAACCGTTGAAAGTAATACATACAAAGGTAGAAGGGGTGGTAAGCTATAATGCCATACTCTTTATTCCTTCTAGAGCACCCTATGATTTTTATACAAAGGAATTTCAAAAGGGACTTGAACTTTACTCAAATGGTGTGTTGATAATGGAGAAATGTGCCGATCTACTTCCTGACTATTTTGGTTTTGTACAAGGCTTAGTGGATTCTGCTGACCTCTCTCTCAATATTTCAAGGGAGCTTTTGCAGCATGATAGGCAGCTTAGATTTATTGCAAAGAAAATAAATGATAAGATCAAGAAAGAGCTTTTATCCATGCTTAAGGATGAACGGGAAAAGTATGTGGAATTCTATGGGAATTTTGGTAGACAGCTTAAATATGGAATTTATTCTGATTTTGGAACGCATAAGGAAGAATTGCAAGATTTGTTGATGTTCTATTCTTCTACGGAGAAAAAGCTTGTAAGCCTCGATGAATATGTTTCCCGTATGAAAGAGGATCAAAAACATATATATTATGCTACGGGTGAAAGTATAGAAAAGATTGAAAAATTACCACAGACGGAAATGATAAAGGATAAGGGCTTCGAGATATTATACTTTACAGATGATATCGATGAATTTGCAATCAAGATGCTTATGAATTATAAGGATAAGGAATTTAAGTCCGTTTCCAGTGGAGATTTAGATTTTGATACTGATAGCAAAAATACCGATGAAAACAAGGATATATTTGATTTTATGAAGGAGGCCTTAAATGGTAAGGTTAAGGAAGTTAGGGCTTCAAAACGCTTAAAGACCCATCCCGTTTGTCTTGCAAATGAGGGAGAGGTATCCATCGAGATGGAGAAGGTACTTAATATGATGCCAGATAATCCAAATATCAAGGCAGATAAAATATTAGAAATAAATACGAATCATGAAATGTTTGATGCCATAAAGAAGGCTTTTTCAGAGGATAAGGATAAACTAAAGATGTATGCAAACCTTTTATATAATCAGGCATTATTAATTGAAGGGCTTCCCATAGATGATCCTGTACAATTTGCAAATGATGTATGCAGTTTAATTAAATAGTGTGTTAAAAATCATGGGCAATACTTAATTGTATTGCCCATGATTTTTATAATTTAAAGATAAATATGAAGATATATCTTGTATATGTTATAATATACTAAAAAATGAAGCGTTTATGGAGGGTGGCATGGAATTTACAAATATAGAATATTTAAAGGATGAAGTGGTAAAGTACAGGCGACAGCTTCATGAGCATCCAGAGATAGATAATGATGTAGATTATACTAGAGAATACATACTAAAGCACCTAATAAGATGCAATTTTGACAGGATAGAAGTTATAGCCTGCGGTATAAAGGCAGTTATGGTGGCAAAAGACCCAGGCTATACATTCGCTTTTCGAGCTGACATGGACGGACTCCCTATAGCTGAAGAGACGAAATTATCATTTGCTTCTAAATGGGAAGGATATATGCATGCATGTGGACATGACGGGCATATGGCCATGCTTTTAGGATTTGCCAGGTGGCTTGGCGATAATAAAGGGCATTTAAAGCACAATGTTGTGCTTATATTCCAACCGGCAGAAGAGACAGAAGGTGGGGCACTTAATATGATAGATGGGGGAGTATTGGAAAATCCAGAGGTAGATGCAATTTTTGGATTTCATATAATGCCCGAGATACCACAAGGGTCTTTTGGTATAAGTCCGGGGACTATTATGGCACAAACCTGTGAATTTGACATAGAGATAATGGGTAAAAGTGCCCACGGTGCCATGCCACATAAAGGGGTGGATGCCATACTTGCCACTAGCTTTTTTATATCATCCCTTCAATCTGTCACAAGTAGGATGATAGATCCTATGCATAATGCAGTTATAACGGTAGGCAAATTAGAGGCGGGAGATAATCGCAATATATTAGCAGAATATGCAACAATACAGGGTGTTATACGTACGTTTTCAGATGCGGACTATAAAAAGATAAAAGATGACATACAAAGTCTTTTGAAGGGAATAGATAGGGGATTTAAAACAGTCAGCAGCTATAAAGAGGTAGTATATTATCCCCCAGTGCAAAATGATGCTTATTGGACGAATACGATAAAACATATGATAGATGATCATAAAGTAATGGAGATAACGCCTATTATGATAGCGGATGATTTTTCCTATTATCAACAAAATGTGCCCGGAGTATATATTTTTTTAGGTAGCAATGATCAGAAAATGGGATATACAATGCCCCTTCATAGCAACAAGTTCGATTTTGATGAAAAAATATTGATGGATGGAATAAAATTATGCATAAAAATAGCCTGCTCTGGCTATTGAATAAAGTACAGAGCTTTGATTTAAAAATGTATTGAACTTGAAGTTAAAGGCTGTTACAATGAATTATATAGAATAATCAAAATAGGAAGGGTTTTTTAATGTTTGGTGGATTTTTTGATAAGATGTACTATGGTGATCCTCGTAAGCCCGATTTAGATAAAGAGGATGTAAAAAACGTAGGCCGTTTTAAACTGTTCTTTACCGTACTTCAGGTGCGTTTTTGGAAATTGGTACAGCTTAACCTGATGTATGTACTTTTTTGGATACCTACATTCTTTTTAGTATATACTCAAGCTTTGGTATCCATAAAGCTCCAAGAACCACTGAGTCTTCTGTTCTTTTTACTGCTTATTCCATGCTTATTACTTACGGGTCCAGCTACAGCTGGGATAACATATGTTATACGTAATTGGGCAAGGGACGAGCATGCTTGGATATGGAGTGATTTTAAGGACGCCTGGAAGCAAAATTGGAAAGAAAGCCTTATAATAATGCTAATAAATGGTTTAGCTCTTATGCTGTTCTATGTAAATATTAGATTTTATAGGGGAATGGTGGCAAAGAGTTTTGGATTTTTAGTGCTCTATTATTTTATCTGGTGCATAGGTATAATCTATTCCATGATGAATATGTTTATATTTCCCATGTTGGTTACCTATACGCTAAATGTTAGACAGATACTTAAAAATGCCTTTATATTTACCATGGCAGAACTACCTAGGACCCTCGGAATATTTGCAATAGCTGTAGGCATATTTATTGCAACTGTTGAACTTTATACTATTCCAGTATTTATTATAGGATTTACGTTACCTGCTTTGGTAGTGAATTCGTATACTAATTGGGTTTTTGACAAATATATAAATAAGAGACTGAAACAACAAAATGAAGCTCAAGATGAAGTAGAAGAACTGGAATAACACAAGATAGAGGAGGAACAGTTTTGAAGAAGGCTGTTAAGGTAGATCCAATCAAAATAGAGGTAGCAAAAGAACTTGGATTGTGGGAGAAGGTACAAAAGGAAGGATGGAGCGGACTTACGGCACAGGAGACGGGGCGCATAGGCGGTTTTATTGGTAAAAGAAAAAAAGCCATGAAAAAGGATAAATAGTATTAAAAAAAGCCTTCTTATAAGAAGGCTTTTTTTAGGAGGTGAATACAGTGTACAGGAATTTTGCATATGTATATGATAATCTTATGGAAGATTACAATTATCCGAAGTGGATAAATTACATACGAAAAATATTCGATAGATGTGGCGTAGTACCAAATAATGTAGTGGACCTTGCATGCGGTACTGGAAGTATAACCATAGGCCTGGCAGATAAAGGTTATGCTATAACAGGTATAGATCAATCGGCAGATATGCTTAATGTGGCAAAACAAAAGGCTAGGGCGAAGGGTTTTGATATACAGTTTATATGTCAGGATATAAGATATATAATGCTCCACCATCCAGTAGATGCCATAACATGCATGTGTGATGGATTTAATTATATACTGTCCCTTCAAGAGCTTGAAGAAGCGTTTAAAAATATATACAAATTGCTAAATCCAGGTGGAATATTAATATTTGATATAAGTTCATATTATAAATTATCCAGTATTTTGGGTAGCAATACTATGGTAGATACTGATAATGAGATAAGCTTTATATGGCAAAACCATTTTGACAAAAGTGATAAGATATGCCAAATGGAGCTTACTTTTTTCGTAGCTAAAGGAGATCTATATAAAAGGTTTGATGAGGTGCATTTTCAACGGGCTTATACTAGGGAAGAGATAACGGAAGCTATTTATCATGTTGGTTTTGATAGTGTATCTTGTTATCACCCGTTTACTTTCGATCAAGCCAAAAAGCGGGCGCATCGTTTAGTCTTTGTAGCTCAAAGATAGCCTTAAATAAGAATTTGGTAGAAAGGATAAATTGACTATGAAAGATTATATAGTGAGGGCAACGGCAGCAGATGGATATATAAGGGCTTTTGCTGCAAATACAACTGTTATGGTAGACAATGCACGGAAAATACATGGACTATCTCCGGTGGCATCAGCTGCTTTAGGGCGTACAATGACAGCTACGACCATGATGGCGATAGACTTAAAGGACGATAATGCAGAAGTCTCCACGATAATAAAAGGAGGAGGGCCAATAGGTAATATAGTTGTAGTAGCAGTGTCAAGTGGAAGAATTAAAGGCTATGTATCAAATCCTAAATTGGATTTACCTTTAAAACCTAATGGGAAACTAGATGTATCATCTGCAGTCGGCAAAAATGGTACTATTACTGTTATAAAGGATTATAAATTAAAAGAACCATATATAGGCCAGACTAAATTAGTTTCAGGAGAGATAGCAGAAGACATTACATACTATTTTGCAGTTTCGGAGCAAAAGCCGTCGGCAGTTATTTTAGGGGTATTGGTAGATAAGGATTTCAGCATAGATGGAGCAGGAGGAATAATTTTACAACCTATGCCGGGTGCACCTGATGAGGTTATAGATCATATAGAAAACAAGATCTCTTCTGTAGGTTCTATATCCCATAGAATAGCTGAAGGGCAGAAACCGGAGGATATTCTATGGGATATGCTTGGAGATTATGGTTTAAAAATAAACGATAAGGTTTATCCATATTTCGAATGTGATTGTAACAAAAAACGTTTGGAATCTGTTCTTATAAGCCTTGGTAAGGACGAATTAGAGGATATGATAGAAAAGGATGGTCTGGCTGAGCTTACTTGCCACTATTGCAATAATAAATATGTGTTTACGAAGGATGAGCTGGAGATATTGCTTAAACAGGCATTGGACAAATAGCTTTCCAAAAAATCCTATAAGGTATGGAGCACCAACATATATTGTGTTATAATAATATGTAAATACTATTGGTTTAAATGGGAGATTATTATGGCAAAAGAATTATTTGCAAGGAATAAAAGTAACGTTATTCCATTCGATCAGGATGGAGAATTTTTTTATAGAAAAGCGTGTAAGTATGTAAAAGATAATAGATATATAGATGCTTTAAATTTTTATCGCAAGGCAGTGGAAAAGGAACCAGAGAATATAGATTATATGTTGGACTTAGCAGAGGTTTTTACAGAGATGACATATTTTGACGAATCGAACAAATTGTTGTTTTCCATTTTGGAAAATGATGACTCTGTATCTGACTGCTATTTTGGCTTAGGTTGCAACTTTTTAGGATTGCAGGAATACGATAAGGCTGAGGAATGTTTTGAAAAATATCTAGATAGGGCGCCTAATGGAGTATACTATGAAGATGCAAAGGAACTTCTGGAGATTTTAAGGGATGAGCAATTTTATCTAGATGTTTTTGATGAATTTGAATTTATTGATCCAAAGATATATAAAATGGCGAGCAAGGGCAAGGTATTATTGGATGATGGAGAATATGAAAAGGCGGCAAGACAGCTGCAAAAAGTGTTAAAGTTAGATCCAACGCTGGTATTCGCTAAGAATAATCTGGCACTTGCATATTTTTGTATGAGCAAACTGGATAGGGCTATAGAATTGAGTAAAGAAGTACTGGATGTATTTCCATCTAATGTTCATGCAAACTGCAATATGGCTATATTTTTGCAGGAAAAAGGAGATAGTGAAGGAAAGCAAAAATATACAAACAGCATTTTAAACCTTCCCACCGATGATGTGGAGGATCTCCATAAGATGGCTGTAACTCTGTGTGAATTAAAGGAGCATCAGAAAGCTAATATATATCTAAAAATGCTTTTACAGTATAAACCGTATGATGTTAAAATATTACATTATACAGCTGTATCTGCTTTCAATTTAAGAAGATTTCGAGAAGCAATGGAGTATTGGGACAAAGTTGATAAATTGTCCCCATACAATACCATAAGCAATTTTTATAAACGCTATACTCAGAATCTTTTGAGATATAATGGAGAATTTAAGGAATTGCCTTATGGATTTCAAGTACCATATGAAGAAGTAGTTTTTAGGGTAAAAAAGATAAACGAAATATTCAATACACCTAAAAGCGAACTAAAAGAAAAATGGGAGAGTAATGACTCTCTAAAGGCTTTACTTATCTGGGGATTGGAGCTCAATGATGACACCATAAAAAGGGCCATATTAAATACTGTTGCTTCCTTTGGAGATCAGAATGCTGAACGCTTTTTACGGGATTTTATATTGAGACGGGATGAAAACAAAGACTTAAAAAAAGATGCTTTGACTATGCTAAAGCAAATAGGGGCAAAGGAACCTTATATTGCATACGTAGATGATAATATAGTAGAGGTAAAGGTAAATATAATAGACATGAGCCGCATAAAGATACCCAAGGAGCTTCAAAATATTGCGGATTTTACCATAAGTAATATGGAAGATAGATATTCCAGTGGTTATCAGGAACAGATAAAGGATTTATGGGTCAAATTTATAAAGGCTCAATATCCGGACAAAGTTCCTAGGATACGGAAAAAAGAGGCATGGGCAGCAGCATTGGAATTATACTATTGTATGAAAAATGATATAAAGATAAGCAAGGGCGAAATAATTGATTATTATGGAATAAGCTATAAAACCCTTGATACTAACTATAAGAAATTGGTAAATGTATTGGAAGTACAGGCATGATAGATACCTCCTTAGAATATGCATTATATTGAGTATATTCTAAGGGGGATATTTTTTGTCTAAGTATAAAGATGAACATAGGGATATTTATAAGATTGCATTTACATATGTAGGTACCATAATAGGGGCAGGTTTTGCTTCTGGTCAGGAGATTATGACCTTTTTTAGCATATATGGTAAGTATTCTATCTTCGGAATAATATGTGCCTCTATATTATTTATTTGCGTTGGTACTAAAATGCTAATCATAGGAAATAGGCTAAAGGTAAGATCGTTTCACGAATTTATTAACTATGTGTTTGGTAAATTATCGACTTTTGTAAACGCATATATGTTTTTTGCATTTCTAGTTATGGGTTGTGCCATGCTAGCTGGAGCAGGGGCTTTATTTGTGGAACATAATATACCAGGAGGTTTTTGGGCGGGAGCATTTATAATGGCCATAATAACAATGATAACCGCCATGTTTGGCATGGATGGTATTATAACTGCCAATTCATTTATTGTACCTTGTATAATCATATTTAATATTGGAGTATTCATATATGGCGTACTAAATACACACTATCAATATTCGATAGATCTATTGCCAGATGCAAAACCATTGGAAGTGATAAACTCAGGTATTTTATATGCATCATATAATATTATAATGAGTATAGGTGTAATTGTTTCGTTAGGCGGGAAAATCGACGACAGAGATTCATTAAAAAAAGGGGGAATCTTGGGAGGAATAATAATCTTAGTTTTGATATCCATGTTAAATTATTGTGTTTGCATCAATATATCCGAGGTAAAAGAGATGCAAATCCCCATATTACATATAGTAAATAAGATGCATCCCATATTTAGCACTGTATATATATTTGTAGTATGGAGTGCAATATTTACCACATGTGTAGGCACGTTGTTTTCCATTTGTTCTATAGTAGACAAAGTAATAGATATTCCATGGTCTATAAATGTAATATCTATTACCGGATTGCTTTTATACTTTTCCCAATTCGGTTTGTCCCTTATAGTGAAACTAATGTATCCCCTATTAGGACTTATAGGATATATATTGATAGGACTTATTATTATTCTATCCTAAAGGTGTACTTTAGGCGGGAGAGTAGAACTTCTTTGTTATTTAGGGAAGGATCTTTCAGTACCCATTCATGGGCCATGCCCAATGCCTTTCCTATATCTTTTTTATCTTTTTGTCCAATGCCAAGCCTTATTATGTCATGCCCGTCTATGGCTAATTGATAGATAGATAGGGGATCTTTATTTTGCATTATTTCATATACAATATATTCTATTTTGTAGAGTTCTAAAAGCCCTTTCTGATACTTAGATGGGTTATTATCCATTAAAATTGCCCGCTTCAAATGTAGCCCTTTTATAGTGTTAACTACACCTATTTTAGACATCATTTTTCTAACCTGATAGGCATCTTGATGTTCATCAAGTTCTATAGATGCAAAGCGTAATATGCATATTACATCATTTACCAATTTGTTGCTATAACGTAAATTTCGCATAGTTTTTTTTGCGTAATCCAGTGCTACATCTTTTCGATTTATGATTCCTGTGTATAGGAAGGCTGCCATTCGTAGAGGAAAATCTGGTGGACAATAGGATATAATACTTGGAGATGGAGAAATATCGTATCCTAAAATTATTTTTGACAGCCCTAATATATTAAGTTGACTTATACCTTTTATTACATAAGGTGATATAAGTATCTTATAGAGTTCATCGCCTGTCCTTTCTTTAGGTATATTATTTATTAGTAATTTGTTTGTGTATATAGATTTCTTGGTATTAATATCAATATCGAAGCCTAGTTGGGAGGCGAAACGTATTGCCCGCATCATTCTCAAAGGATCTTCCTGAAAGCGTTCATTGGGATTTCCTACTGTTTTTATATTACTATATTTAATATCTTCTATGCCCAAAAATGGATCTACCCACTTTTTTGATGTAAAGGGGTTATATGCCATGGCGTTTATAGTAAAATCCCTGCGCGAGAGGTCTGCTTCTATGTTTTCTACAAATTCTATTTGATCAGGATGGCGAAAATCACTGTAATTGCATTCTCCGCGAAATGTAGTAACCTCTATAGTCATATCATCTACTATGACAGTTATGGTGCCAAATCTTTTGCCAGTTGGGATGGTATTATCAAATATTATTTCTACTTTTTTAGGCGGGAGGGAGGTAGCAATATCCCAGTCTGTAGGTTTTTTTTCTAATATTACATCCCTTAAGGCACCACCTACTATGTAAGCCTGCCCCCCTGCGGCCATGATTTTATTTATTATATAAATTATTTGATCTGGTATGTATATATTATTGGGATAATTCTGCATAGTTTATCTCTCCTCATATATATTTACTAACTGAGTATCTGGATAGTAGTGTTTTATTATTTGGGAATATGAATATCCAATGAGGGTTAAGCCATAGGTGCCTTGCTGACTCATACCTACGCCATGGCCATATCCACCTCCTACTATGGATATATTTGTAATATGACCATCGTTATTTCTATCTAAATCAATATACGCGAAAGCACTAGGCAGTATAGGGAAATCCTTCTTTATAGTATTATCATGACATTGTATTTCTATGGGCTTACCACCTTCGACATAGTTTACAGGCTTTAGAGTTTCGCGTATATTAAGTTCTTTTATTACTTTAAACACACCCTTAGTAGTAGTTATCTCTAGTTCCATAATGTTTCCACCCTGTCCTCGCTTTATTACCTGAAGGTTTAATAGTTTTCCTAAATCTTTAGGTACTTCTTTTTGTATAAAAGTATCTTTATCTACTTTAGTTAGTATAAAAAAGGGTTGCCTCTGCTGCAGTAGGTGTAGCGTATTATCCAGTATAGCTTCTAGTTCTTCCCTTGAAAAAACAACATTCCATCGAAAAAATGGGGAAAATCTATCATAGGATTGTATATTTTTGTTATTTATGAATGCCCTGAAATTTTCTTCGTTATATAGACTAGGAGCATTACCAGGATATTGGGGTAGGGATATGAGGTATGGTACCTTATCACTTGGAAATTGATTTTGCTTATCGCTCCATACCTCGTGAAAATTGGCAGTATAACCGCAGGATGTTGAAAAAAAACGTGTATCGGCTATTTTGCCGTCAAATACAGGTACCATACCCCGTGTATCATTTACTGCCTGTATAGCTGAGGTCTGTTCTACTACATTATTATATACCTGACTAGCTACGCTGTCATCTACATGGGCACCAAATGGAGCAAACCCAGTGTTCAGAAGGGAACGTATAGCATATGCCCGGGCAGCTATGGCCTGTACCTTTAATGCCTCTACACCAAAAGATACGGGCATTTCACTTGGTACCACCGCATATAGATATTCTTCTATATCCAATTCATTATTAACTATAAGGGCATCTTCAAATTTTGATATCTCTATTTTCCCACTATATAAATTTTTACTTTGATTTATACAAAAAGCGCCATCGTTATTATTAGAATATATATATATTCTACAGGGTGAGATATCTAACCTTCCACCATTTTTATATATTGCAATGCCTTCTGAGCTAGGTTTTAATAACAATATATCTTCCTTATCAAATATATAATTTATAGGATGAATACTTGATTGGGTCTGTACTTCAAATGTATGGGTGCATTTTATTTTAACCTGGGGATGAACAAGACTATTGGTGTCAGTGTTATTAAGTACTATACGAATTTCTGTCTTAGGTAGGTTGTCTTTATTTATTATGGCCATTTGCCCTTTCATATCAGGATTGCAGTACAAATCAAAATCTTGGCTTCCTATAGGCAGAGTTTTTGAATCTCCGAATGTCCAAAAATCATTTAGTATGGGGATTTTACCCAGAAGTGTATCTTCTATAAAGCTGTCATTCATTGAAACTACTTTTGATATATGTATAGATTTAAGTGGACTAAAATTTATTATATGGTCTTCCAATAATAGTACAGATATGGGCTTGTTTATCTGTATTTGTTCCTTAGATGACTGCATACATACTATCTGTCCTTCGAATGTTTGCATGACTAACTCGGTCCAATTGTCTTTTCTACTTTTATTGGATAAGGGCAATGCACAAGGTACATAGGTTATACTAGGCAAAGATGTAATTACCCATTGCCTGTGCTGCTTTTCCAAAGTGATAGGAATATCTATGGGATTGTCGTCAAAATATATGGTTACCCATATCTTTGTACATCCTTTTTCTGATTTTTGGCGTTTTAATATCTTATATCCCATGAAAGATGTTTTTCCCTTTCCAAAGCTTATAAATGGATGCTGTCTTATTTCCTTGGATATAAAAAGGGTATATTCTTCATTACCAGTGAAAAGCCGATTTAAAAATCTTTTTACCACTTCTTTTTCAGCGTTTAATGCCTGATAAGACAAAAAAACTATGGCACAGGTGAGTATACATATAAAAAATATTAAGAACTGTTTGTTCATATAATCCCTCCAGTATATAGATAACTGTATACGATTAATTCTATTATAGTATTGTCTATCTATATAATATATGGTAATAGGAATAAAAATAATACTAGCATCTATTTTAGATGCTAGTATCGTCCTTTGACATATTTTTTCTCTAACCATGCCACTCCTTTGTACATCAGGGCGGCTGCAATTGCTAGTATAAGAACACTGGCCATAACAAGATCTAATTTAAAGACCTGACCACCATATACTATCAAATAACCTAAACCGGCCTTTGATACTAGGAATTCTCCTACTATTACACCTACCCATGACATACCAACATTTATTTTTAAAGCGGATATTATGGTTGGTATGCTGGCAGGGAGCACGACTTTTTGTAATATTTGCCACTTTGAGGCTCCAAATGTCTTTAAAAGTTTTATTTTATCAGGACTTACTTCTAAAAATCCATTTAAAACGCTTATTATTGTAACTACTAAAGATATAAATAATGCCATGGCTATTATAGAACTAGGGCCAGCGCCTATCCATACTATTAATACCGGACCAAGGGCGACTTTCGGCAGACTATTTAATATAACCAGGTATGGGTCCAATACCTTGGCAGCAAAATCTGACCACCAAAGGAGGATGGCAATGACAGTACCGAGTACAGTACCTAGTACAAAACCTATAATAGTTTCCATAATAGTTACATATATATGGTGGAATAATTGCCCTTCCCGTGCTAGGTTATGAAGGGTTTTTATCATTCTTGAAGGCTGACTGGTAATAAATGGATCAATCCAACCTAGTCTGCCGGCGATCTCCCATAATGCAAATATCACTACCAATATTGCGATTTGAGTTATGACTATCATTCTATTCCTTTGTTTAATCTTTTTCAGATAGGCTTCATGCTCCTTGGATATGGCAGTAATGTTATCTATATTTTTATTGTACATGTATATCCAGCTCCTCCCATATTTTATTGAAATATTGGCGGAATTCAGGAGCTTGACGGCATTTTATTGGACTATGATCTTGACAGGTAAGATTTATGGTATGAATACTCTTTATCTTTGCCGGCCTTTTTGTAAGCACTATTACCCTGTCAGCCATAGATATAGCCTCTGCTATGTCATGGGTTACTAAGAGTGCTGTTTTGTTTTCCTTTTTTATAATAGTACCTACCTCATCTGACACTGCTAATCTAGTCTGATAATCTAATGCGGAGAATGGTTCATCTAAAAGGAGTATTTTAGGATCAATTGCTAAAGTTCTTATTAGAGCAACTCTCTGTCTCATTCCGCCGGAAAGTTGGTGAGGGTAGTGATTTTTAAATTCTCCCAAGCCATAGATATCCAATAATTTGTTGACTTTATCTATATTTTGACTGGTGACCTTGTTTTGTATCTCAAGCCCTAGCATTACATTTTGCCATATTGTACGCCATTCAAACAAATGGTCCTGCTGTAGCATATAACCAACTAGAGGGGAAGGGCCATTTACTTTTTTCCCATCTACATACACATCTCCGGATGTAGGAGCTATAAGTCCGGCAATTAACGAGAGTATAGTGGTTTTGCCACAGCCGCTAGGACCTACTATTCCTATAAATTCTCCCGCCTCAACATTGAACGATATTTTCTCAAGTGTCTTGGTTTCTCCTTCAAGACTATGATAAGTCATTGAAACATCATCAAAACTCACTATACCTTTTGCCATACTATCACCTTTCTATTTTATAAATTCATTGGTGACCACATCATCAAAGGGTGCCCTTTTATCAAGTACTCCTGCCATCTCGATTATATCCTGGAGATGGTTAAATGAATCTTCTGTCATTTCAGGTGTACTGGGCCAGGTATCTTGTTGTTTGTACCTTTCAACTACTTTGGTCAAAAGTTCAATATCGGAATCTGGAAATGAAGGCTTTATTATCTCCGCAATTTCTTCTGCGCTATGGGAGTGAACATATTCTAATCCTTTGGATATACCCTTTGTAAAACGGGTTATCAAATCCTTGTTTTTGTTTATATAACTCTTTTTAGCTGTATATGCCGTGTAGGGTACATTACCAGCGGCTGCACCTACAGATGCTACTATATATCCTGAGCCTTCCATTTCTATCATGGAAGCAGTGGGCTCAAATAATGTTACATAATCTTCTGTTCCACCTGTAAAAGCCCCAGCCATTAGATTAAATTGAACATTGGTTAGCACTTCTACATTTTCTCCAGGTACTAGACCATAGTTTTTAAGTACAAACTCCAATGTCATCTCGGGTACTCCGCCTTTTCGTCCTCCTATGATGGTTTTATCCTTAAGATTTTCCCATTCAAAATCCGGTTCAGGTTCCCGCCCTACTAAAAAAGAACCGTCTTTTTGAGTTAGCTGTGCAAATACTACGGGATGATCCTCTTTTCCTTCGTTATACACATAGATAGAGGCTTCCGGTCCCATAAATCCTATATCTGCCTGATTCGAAAGTACTGCTGTCATGACCTTGTCAGCACCCCCGCCATTTGTTAGTTCTATCTCTATGTCTTGTTCTTTGAAGTAGCCGTTATTTATAGCTACGTATTGTGGGGCATAGAAGATAGAATGGGTAACCTCACAGAGCCTGATTTTATCTACTTTTTGTTTACCACAAGCCGTGGATAGTATTATCAATGCAAAAATTAAAATTACTATACTGCAAAGGGATACTATTTTTTTCATGATTTGACCTCCTTGATACACTTCACTAATACTTTATAATATTCCGATAAATTAAAAATGTGCAAATGGCAAAAATCATGAAAAAATGGGGATGACATTTCTGGAGATGTATGCTATAATAACTAACTGTACGCAACATAAGTGCCAACGTGGCTCAGCTGGTAGAGCAGCAGTTTCGTAAACTGCGGGTCAGGGGTTCGAGTCCCCTCGTTGGCTCCATTTGTCGGGGTGTGGCGCAGTTTGGTAGCGCGTCTCGTTCGGGACGAGAAGGTCGCAGGTTCAAATCCTGTCACCCCGACCATTTTGTATTGACAGATAGATTAATTAGGTTATAATATTTTATAAAAGGGATATTCATATATTTATGGCTATGAAAAAGAGGAGTACATCACATATAGCTAAAGAGAGGAAGATCCATAGGCTGAGAGATTTTCTAGTGAACGATGGATGGAATGTCGCTTTTGAGCTTTTTGGCTGAAATTGGTTAGGCCAAAACGGGTAATGCCGTTATACAATGGGAGCGTTTGTATATATTTATGTACAAAAATTAAGGTGGTAACGCGGAGTAAGTCTTCGTCCTTTTAAAAGGATGGAGGCTTTTTTAGTTTTTGCTGATTGGGGGGATTATATGACCAAGAGAATACTCCCGGTGAATAAGGTGGGTATATGCATGATGGTTCTGGCACTTTTTTTAGGATATGGCTCTAAGTTTATAACGCAACGGGTTTTAAATCTTGAGGGGGATAGTGCAGTAAAGATAAATATTGGATTAAAAATTGCAGGCAATATTTTTGCCATATTGGGGATGCTTAAGATATTTGGAATTCTATAAAGGAGGTTTTATTTATGAGTCAAGAAGAGATCATTGCTAAAACGTATGATCCTAAACAGGTAGAGGATAGGCTATATAATACATGGATGGAGAAAGGGTATTTTGGAGCAGAAGTAGATAAGGATAAGGAACCATTTTGCATTGTTATTCCTCCACCGAATATTACGGGACAGCTGCATATGGGGCATGCCCTTGACAATACACTGCAAGACATCATAATAAGATGGAAGAGAATGCAGGGTTATAGCACGCTGTGGCTGCCTGGTACCGACCATGCAAGCATTGCTACGGAAGTAAAAATTGTAGAGAGTCTTGCAAAAGAGGGTAAGACTAAGAATGATCTAGGTCGTGAAGAGTTTTTAAACAGGGCATGGACATGGAAGGATCAATATGGGGGGCGTATAGTAGATCAGCTCAAAAAGATGGGATCTTCCCTTGACTGGTCTAGGGAACGTTTTACTATGGATGAAGGGTGTAACAAGGCTGTTGTAGAGGTATTTGTTAAACTGTATGAAAAGGGACTTATCTACAGGGGTGACCGGATAATAAACTGGTGCCCTGAATGTAAAACAGCCCTGTCAGATGCAGAGGTTGAATATGAGGAGGCTGAAGGAAAGTTTTGGTATGTAAACTATCCTGTAAAGGATGGGGAAGATATGGTAACTATAGCTACCACCCGTCCAGAGACCATGCTGGGAGATACTGCAGTTGCTGTTAATCCGAAGGATAAAAGGTATGCCCATCTAATAGGCAAGACTGTTATATTGCCGTTGGTAAATAGGGAGATACCTGTAGTTGCCGATGATTATGTAGATATGGAATTTGGTACAGGTGTGGTAAAAATAACTCCCGCCCATGACCCAAATGACTTTGAAGTAGGTCTGCGCCATAAATTGCCCATGATTAGGGTAATGAATGATGACGGGAGTATGGCTGATAACGCCGGTAAGTATGCGGGATTGGACAGATATGAAGCTAGGCGAGCCATAGTAGAGGATTTAGAATCCATAGGACTCCTTGTAAAAATAGAATCACACAATCATAATGTAGGCCATTGCTATAGATGCAATACGGTTGTTGAACCTATAATATCAAAGCAGTGGTTTGTAAAGATGGAGCCTTTAGCCCAGCCTGCTATTGAAGCAGTAAAAAAAGGTGAGGTAAAGTTTGTACCTGAACGATTTGAAAAGATATATTTCAATTGGATGGAGAATATAAGGGATTGGTGTATATCCAGGCAGCTCTGGTGGGGTCACCGCATACCTGCATATTACTGCGAAGAATGCGGTGAGATGGTAGTGGCTAAGGAAATACCAAAGGTTTGTCCTAAGTGTGGTAAAAATGCATTTAAGCAGGATGAGGATGTTTTGGATACATGGTTTAGTTCTGCACTCTGGCCTTTTTCGACATTGGGATGGCCAGATGATACTGAGGATCTTAGGTATTTCTATCCTACCAGTATGTTGGTAACCGGATACGATATAATATTTTTCTGGGTAGCCAGGATGATATTCTCAGGTATTGAGCATATGGGTGAGGTACCCTTTAGTCATGTATTGATACATGGCATAGTACGGGATTCTGAAGGTCGTAAGATGAGTAAATCCCTTGGCAATGGTATAGATCCATTGGAGGTAATAGATAAATATGGTGCAGATGCACTAAGATTTAGTCTTATAATGGGTAACTCACCTGGTAATGATATGAGATTCTATTGGGAAAAGGTAGAATCCAGTCGAAATTTTGCAAATAAGATTTGGAATGCTTCAAGGTTTGTACTTATGAATTTGCGAAATTTTAATATTACAAATCCTAAACAGGGTAATCTGGAACTACCCGATAAGTGGATAATAAGCAAATATAATAAGCTGGCGGGAGAAGTTACTGAGAATCTTGAAAAATTTGAGCTAGGTATAGCAGTCCAGAAGTTATATGACTTTATATGGAGTGAATTCTGCGACTGGTATATAGAACTGGTAAAACCAAGGCTGTATGGGCAGGATGACGAGGCGAGAGAAACTGCTATGTATACATTGACATATGTATTGTCAAATACTTTAAAATTGCTTCATCCGTTTATGCCGTTTATTACCGAGGAAATATGGCAGTACCTGCCACATGAAGGGGAAAGCATAATGATATCTAATTGGCCTATTGCAAATGCTAGTGAGATAGATGAACAAGCGGAAGGACAGATGGAGTCCATAATGGAAATTATAAAAAGTGTACGAAATATAAGGGCAGAGATGGAAGTAGCACCATCAAAGCCGGCGAAGATAATACTGATTCCATCTTCTGAATATATGGATATATTTAGTAGTGAAAAGATATATATCGAAAAATTGGCTAATGCATCTGAGGTAATTATAAAGGCAGAGAAAACAGGTATACCAGAGACGGCAGTTTCAGCAGTAGCTTCCAAGGCGGAGATATTTATGCCTATAGAGGATCTTATAGATTTTGATAAGGAAATGGATAGGCTGCTAAAGGAAAGGGATAGGCTTGAGAAGGAACTAGCTAGGGCCAATGGCAAGCTATCCAATCGAAATTTTGTGGAAAAGGCACCAGCTAATATAGTTGAAGAAGAACGGGGTAAATTGGTAAAGTATAAGGATATGATGGATAAGGTACTTGGACAGATTGAGCATCTAAAAAATATGATGGGGAAATAATATATGAACTATGAGCAGGCTTTAAGCTATATTCATGGTATGCCCAAATTGGGACACCAAAAGAATTTGGAGTATATGAATAGACTTTTGGATAGATTAGGAAAGCCTCAAAGGGCATTTAAATGCATCCATGTTGCAGGTACCAATGGAAAAGGCTCTGTAACCGCCATGATAGGCAATATATTGATATCAGCCGGTTACAAGGTGGGAATGTTTATATCACCATTTTTAGAGGAGTTTACCGAACGGATACAGATAGGTCTTAATCCCATACCTAAGGAAGAGCTGTGCAGTATTACTGAGCAGGTGAAGAAAGAAGTGGATTATCTAAATGGGCAGGGGATTTATTTCAATGAATTTGCCATTATAACCTCCATAGGCTTTGTATATTTTGCAAGGCATAATGTAGATTTTGCTGTGGTGGAGGTAGGGCTAGGCGGGAGGCTAGACTCTACAAATGTGATAGATCCAATGGTTTCCGTTATTACCTCAATAAGCTATGATCATATGCATATATTAGGGAATACCCTTGAGGCCATAGCTTTTGAAAAGGCTGGTATAATAAAAAAATCTAGACCGGTAGTTGTATATCCCCAACAGGAGGGTGTAATGTCTGTAATATCCGATGTAGGAAAGCAACGTAATGCACCTATAATACCTGTAGATATTAAAAATATTAAAGAGGTGTCATTAGAAATTGAGCGCCAAGTCTTTGATTTTACGTTTTATGATAAAATCTATAAAAATATAGTGCTCCATCTTTCAGGACATCATCAAGTATTAAATGCTGCGACTGCCCTTACATGCATTATGCTTCTACAGAAGCAGGGGATTGATATACCAGATAAGGCGGTATATGATGGTATGGCGCATGTGAGATGGCCTGGTAGGTTGGAGCTTGTAAGGCGAAGGCCGGATATAATATTAGATGGAGCTCATAATCCTTCAGGGGCGGCTGTGCTTTCCGATGCAATAAGGGCATATTACAAAGGCAGACGGATAATATTGATCATAGGTATATTGAAGGATAAGGCAGTGGATGATATATTATCCAATGTATGTCCTTTGGGAGATTATATAATTGCAACTGCTCCTGATAATCCAAGGGCCCTATTGCCTGAAGAATTGGGTCATAGGGCATTTAAATACTGTAAAAATGTAGTGTATATAGAGGGCATTAATTTAGCCATTGAGAAAGCCCTTGAGATTGCTACGCCCGAACACCTAATACTCATATGCGGTTCCTTATATCTCGTAGGTGAAGCGAGAAGCATACTAAAAAAATATAATGAATGATTGTCTAGTTGTTATCATACAATATTATATACCCATGGAAAAAGGAATGATGTATGATGCAATTGGATGTGGAAAACATGGACGATAAAACCCTTAAAAAGGCAATAGTAGAAGCAAAAGATAAATGGAGAGCTTCTGGTGATGGGATTGTATCTGATATTCTAAAGGAAGAGTATGAATGTCTCTTAAAGGAAGCAAAAAAACGTAATTTGACTTTGAGTCGCGAAGAACTTTTAGATTTTATACTTTCTTCCTGTCCTCAAAAATCATGGTTTAAGACTTCTCGTTAGTACATTTTGCATCTCCCTGCCATATAATGAATTAACATTATTTGCGTAGGGGGATGCCTATATATGGGAATAAAAGACAAGATTATTGTAGCTAATACAGCTGATAGCACATTATCCATAATAGATCTAAAAAATAATACTAGACTGAGTGATGTACATCTTGAAGAAGGTTTTGGTCCTTATTGTCTTGCATTGGATAATATCTATAACCGTATTATAGTAACTGGATTATATGATGACAGCATAATTTTTATAGATAAGAAAAGTTTCAATATCATGGGCAAGGCTTATGTAGGGTGCAGTCCTAGTAGTATTGCACTGGATAATATAGGGTTGGCATATGTATGCAATGCAGATTCAGATTGTATTTCAATAATAGATATGAAAAACATGAGGACAATAGGACAGATAGAAGCAGGATATATGCCACAATCAATAGATTACAACATTTATAAGAATATATTGGCGGTTGCCAATACCAATTCAAATGATGTATGGATTATGGATGGTCATAAATATAATGTAATAAAAAAAATAGATGCATATCATTATCCTTGTAAAGTCAAATTTTCAAAAGATGGTAACTATTTATATATAGGATGCTTTTTTAGTCACTGTGATAATATAGGATGTATAACATTGATAGATTTAAAGACATTTGATATAGATAGCAAGATAGAAACAGGAGGTCTTGCTTGTGAAATATTACAAATGGAAGATGACAGTTCTGTTTTATCAATTTCTACTGAAAAGAATAGACTGGAGATTATTGATATACTAAATGAACGTATGACTTCTACTATTTTAACTGGGAATCTACCACGCGGTATTGCAGTTAATTACGAATGTATGTATGCTTATATAACGAATAGTGGTGATGATACTGTATCTATCGTTGATTTAGCGAATGGGGTCAGGGTAACTGATATAAAAGTAGGTAGAGAGCCAAATGGTATTATATTTTTAAGTTGTTAAGCCCTCCATTATACTTTTATATATTTCAGGGGCTTTGTTTTTCCAATTATTGCATATAGTTCTGGCTTGATGACTGTTTACTACGTTTAACTTTAGCTCTAACAAAGTTACCTCTTGTTCCATTACCCTGCATACAACTTCGTATTGCTTATTTGAAATTTTTATGTAATCAGCTGTTATCTGACTTTCCTTTCTGAGTTTATTGCGATTTTTTTGAGCATATGATTCTATTAATTCCCGGGTAGAGACTGAAAGTCTATGTTTAAAAAATTCAAGTACCTCGTTTCCCTTTGCAGTAATACAATAAAAGTATCTATTGCCTGCCTCGAGATAGTTAACTAGCTCTGATGATACTAGTTCCCCAAGAGATTGTTGTAGTAAAAAATAATCCAAAAGATTATTTTCCAAAAAAAACTGCGTTATCTGAGGGTTGGTCAAAGGGATCCCCAGACAGTGCATAAAATACAAAATTGAAAGCTTATTATCTGCTATTTCAGTTATCTGCCCCATATTTTTCACCTCTAAAATCTAATAAATAACACGAAGTAACATACATTATAGCATATTTCTAAGAATTTTGATACTAGAAAAAAGCTTTTTAAAAAATCGCGTATATTATGTATAATCATAAAAAAATACCTCCAAGTAGATAATCTAATTTTTAATTAATTAGACTGTCTACTTTGGAAGTATCATATCATAAATTACTAGACTGTTTTTATGATCTTTATAAGAGCATTGGTTAGATAACAAAGGGTTTTATTTCTTCCATTAGATTATCACAATCATCGGAATATACCTCTAAAGTAACAGGTTTGCTTAAATCCAAGCTAAATATACCAAGAATTGATTTGGCATCTACTACATGACGGCCAGATCTTAAATCAATTTCGTAAGGATATTTGCTTACGATATTAACAAAATCCTTAACATTTTCAGCTAATGTCAATTTGATATTAACGGTTTTCATAATTACCATCCTCCCCAGATTAATTATTATATTAATGACTTTATTTTTAGTATATATCAATATTTTTATAGTTACAATACCCTTATGACATTTTTGCCGGTATAAACAAAAACAGTTATTATATTTCGTTATAATGCGATAACTATTTGTCAATAATAGATAAATAAACTGTATTACTAATTTGAAACGAAATAAAAGGAGGATTTTTAAAATTGAGAATAGGTATTCCTCGAGGCCTTCTATATTATGATTATGCGCCATTTTGGAAGGCATATTTTGAAGGGCTGGGGCATGAGGTGGTAGTATCAAGGCCCACTTCCAAGAAAATATTGGATCAGGGTACTTTTGTATGTGTGGATGATGCATGTGTACCGGTCAAAATATTTCATGGACATGTGATGGATCTAATGGGGCGGTGTGACGTCATCTTTATTCCCCGTCTTGTCAGCGTATGCAGGGACGAGTATACCTGCCCTAAGATTATAGGTATACTTGAGATGATCAAAAATTCCATACCAGGAGATATGGATATATTAACTATAGCTATAAATAATCATAAAGATATGGATATGGAACGCAAATCATATATAAATCTTGCAAAAAAGATAAATGAAAAGAAACTAGATGTTTATAGGATTGTAGATAATGCCTATGCTATCCAAAAACATACTGAGGAGGAGACAATTAGAAAGTGGACATCTTTGGACGGCAACAAAAAGGCTATAGGCCTTATTGGACATCCTTATATTACTCAGGATTCATATATAAATATGAATATTATAAGAACTTTAGAAGGGGAAGGTTATACAGTTATATTACCTGAAAATATAACTGAAAAGGAGATATGGCATGAATGCGATAAATTGCCTAAAAAACTTTTTTGGAGCCATGGTCGTAGAATATTAGGTGGCGGACTTGCAATGGCTGAGAGCAGAAAGGTATCGGGTATTTTATTCATATCCAGCTTTGGATGTGGAATAGATGCATTTATGGGAGAATTGTTGGAACGTATGAATCACAATCAATACAAACTACCCTATACATCTATAATCGTAGACGAGCAAACTGGGCAGGCGGGAGTTAATACAAGGCTAGAAGCTTTTTTAGATATGATTGAATGGAGGAAAAAGGATGAAATTGACATTTCCAAACATGGGGAAGGTATACATATCAGCCAAGGCGCTGTTGGAGGATCTGGATATTGATGCTGTAGTACCACCAAGAAATACAAAGGAGACATTGGAGATAGGTACAAAATTTTCGCCGGAAACTGCTTGTCTTCCCCTAAAAATTCTCATGGGTAATTATATACAAAGTATTGAAAAAGGCGCTGAAGCAGTGGTTATTACAGGCAGTTGTGGTCCGTGTCGATTTGGATATTATGGAGTAGTACAGGAGCAGATCCTTAGGGATTTAGGGTATGACATTGAGATATTGATGCTAGATCCACCCAAAAGTAAGGAAGACTGCAAATATTTTATAGATCGTTTAGTCAAGATAACTGGCCCTAGAAAAGTTGGGGATGTAGTTAAATATTCATGGCAAGCCTACATGGTAAACAAGGCTTGTGATGAATTGTATGAAATTGCCCTCGATAAGCGGCCTAGGGAACTTATAAAAGGTAGTACGGATAGACTATTGCATGATTTTGAGATGAATATACCTAAAGTAAGGGGTTCTAAAGCGACTATGAAGTTGATAAGGGATTATGGTGATAAAATAAAAAACTTAGATGAACAGGATGGATTTAAACCATTGAATCTAGGATTGGTAGGAGAGATATATACCCTTATTGAGCCTTTTGTCAATATTAATATAGAACAAAAATTAGGCAATTTGGGAGTTAGGGTATATAAGAATCTTACAGCAGACAAGTGGGTACGAAATCATATAGTGCCAGATATAAGGTTTAGGATACATGAAAAGCGTATCTTGAAAGAGGGTAAACCATATCTAGGATTGTGCATAGGGGGGCATGCATGGCAGACTGTAGCCCACTCTGTAAACTATGCAAAAGAGGGATTGGATGGGATAATACAGATAATGCCATTTGGATGTATGCCGGAGATAGTTGCTAAAAGTATACTGCCATCCGTATCACGGGATAAGGATATACCTATAATGACTTTAGTGGTAGATGAAATGACAGGTGAGGGTGGATATAATACGAGATTAGAGGCATTTGTGGATCTCATGTCTAATAAAAAGGAGGAGAATAGTTTAAATGCAAGAGCTTTATCTAGGTATTGATGTAGGATCGGTGAGTACCAATGTTGTACTCATGGATAATGATAATCGTGTACTTGAAAAATATTATTTAAGAACCCAGGGTCAGCCTATACAGATACTAAAAGGTGCACTTGAGGATATAGCATCTATCTTGCCTGAAACTGCCCATATTGCCGGTATAGGTACTACAGGCAGCGGAAGACAGCTGGCTTCTGTAATCGTAGGTGCAGATGCTGTAAAAAATGAGATTACTGCCCATGGTATAGCTGCCTTAAAATCAGTGCCGGAAGTGAGTACTGTACTTGAAATAGGTGGACAGGATTCAAAGATAATAATAATAAGGAATGGTATGGTATCTGATTTTGCTATGAATACTGTATGTGCTGCCGGGACCGGATCATTTTTGGACAGGCAGGCTAATAGATTAGATATACCTATCGAAGAATTTGGTAGCTTAGCATTGGAGTCCAAATGTCCGGTACGCATAGCAGGTAGATGTGCAGTTTTTGCCGAGTCTGATATGATACACAAACAACAGATGGGATGTAGCGTAGAGGATATAGTAAAAGGTTTATGTCAGGCTTTAGTACGAAATTATTTGAATAATGTGGCAAAGGGTAAGGAAATATTGCCTAAGGTAGTGTTTCAAGGTGGGGTAGCTGCCAATAGGGGTATAATACAGGCATTTGAAGAGATGTTAAATACGGAGGTAGTTATTCCTGAACACTACGATGTAATGGGCGCATTTGGTGCGGCATTGCTTGCAAAGAGGGAGGTAAAAAAGAACGGCATTACTAACTTTAGAGGATTTAAAATGCTCGATCAAGAATTTTCAACTAATAGTTTTGAGTGTGATGGATGCCCAAATCTTTGTGAAATAATAGAAATAAAGATAGGAAATAAGACAGTAGCAAGATGGGGAGACCGATGTGGAAAGTGGCACTATGTATTGCCTTCTCAAAATGCCGTATCTTTTTAGAATATTCTTATAATGCTGAGGGATAATAATTTATATCCAAAGTAAATTAATCTGTGAATAAAAGGGAGGCAAAAATCTATGAAAGATTTCCAATCTTCTAGTACTGAACAGAAACAATATGTGGCAGCAGTTTGTCCAGAGTATGAATCTATGATGGATAACCTCCAAAATAGCAGCATACGATACGGTAATGATGAAATAAGCTGTGAAAATTGTGCCCATTGGGATAATGGTAGATGCGAAATTTTTGATGAGGTACTTACAGGTATAGATCAGACATGATGGAAAGAGTCTGCCCATTGTGCAATGGACTGGAACCTTATGACATGATATGCAACAAATGTGGCAAAAAAATGGACCATAGGGGTAAAATGGAGGACTACCTAGGTCCATATAGCCCTTATATGGATGAGAACAGTTTTAAGTATAATAACTATAGCGCATCCATTGGAGACAATATGTGTATCCATATATATTACTGTGAAGAGTGCAATAAAATAGATTACATTCCATTTGCCCTTCAATTTTTTTAAATGGGACTGTTTTAAAGCGTATAAAGGAAATAGGTATGGGTAAACGGCTGTAAACCATAAATTTATTTCTTTTTTTGGATAGTATTATATATTGCAAAGATTGATGTTTTATATTACTATATAAATACAGCGAGCAATAGTATTCCTGAGATGTTCGCCAATCTATTATTTTAACCCACAGAGTTAATATGGGAGTCTGAGTTTAGCTATGGATGTCAGGTCAGCTTTAAGTGATAGGCAAAAGTAGCTAACAGGACACCCACCTGCTGAGAGGCGGGTGTTAAATTAATGGACTAACGGCATCATGGGAATCAACAAGCCCCCAATAGCATTGGGGGCTTGTTGATTTTCTCATTGTTCTTCCATGTTATTAATATCAGCCATATTATCATCAACATTGCTTTCTAGGTGTGTTTTCATTTTAGTTGAGAAAAGATTATCATCCATCGTAGATATATCTAAAGCGTATAGCAAGGGGCACCATCTTACAATACCTTCTGCTATTTTGGAAGCACCTAGAAAAATTAATGGGTTTGAATCTTCTTTTATACCATAACCTAACATGAACAAACCACCGGTTATGCGAATATATCTATCGAGAAGTCCGACGTTTTTTTCCATTCTACCACCCCTTTATAAAAATATGGTCAATATTTAGTATGCCAAAGGGTGGGGATTTTTAAACTGTTTTTTTTAAGATATAAAAAACAGACTGCGTAATTTTTACACAATCTGTTTTAATGGTACCCTCAAGGGGACTCGAACCCCTGATACCGCCGTGAGAGGGCGGTGTCTTAACCGCTTGACCATGAGGGCCTATATGGCTGCGGAACTAGGATTCGAACCTAGACAATATGAGTCAGAGTCATATGTGCTACCGTTACACCATTCCGCAATATTTTCGGCTTTTCTCGAACCGACGAATACTATTATAACAGATAGAACTAAAATGTCAACAAAAAAATAAAAAAAATTTTGGAGTCTAAATTGCAATATTAAATGCAACACTTTTTGAGAAAATCATACTTATCCATTTACTTCCTCTTGTCAAGGGGAGGGTGGAGATTTTCGAGTGTATACGAGAAAATACTACCCAACCTTGACAACGATGGTAATGATATAATTTCTGTTGGCCTTTCGGCACATTTGCCGGAAGGCCTTACTAGTATATTCATAATCACATTACACTGAGAGTAGATAATTCACTATTAAAGCAAGCTTCAGGAGTCATATAGT